>DATISQ010000103.1:0-11011 GCA_035581905.1 Cryobacterium sp. | reverse complement strand
TGTCAAGGCTGGGAGCTACGGTGCGCTCATCGATCTCGGGATCGAGGATAACCATCAACTCGTACTGATGCATGACTAACCCACCTCCTTCGGACTAAACGGCTGCAGAATCTCTGCAACAGGAGGGTTGTGCATGTGTTGAACGCGGAGGCCGGGAATCCGGCGCACAGACAACCTGCCAAGACTACCGGATGCGACGGCCCTCCGCCACCGCTCCCCTCCGCTCTTCCCCGCGAGTTCTGCCTTCTCCCCGCCGAGTTCTGCCTTCTCCCCGCCGAGTTCGACTCTTTCGGTCGAGCCCGGCAGGTGTGCCGCTCGAATTCGACCGCAAGTGTCGAGCTGAGCGTCGCCGCTCATCGTTCCGGCCTCAGACCGGCTCCAATCAGGACAGCCCGGATGCGCGCGGGGCTCACCGCGACATCCCACAGCCAGCGCGCCATCCCTCGATCAGGCGCCCGCAGGCGGTCCTCGCGCACCTTCTCGTCCCACACGACATCCTGGATCGAGCGGCCGGCCAGGTACTGGTCCCGGGTGTATTTCACCTTGCCGTCGAATTCGCCCAGCAGAGTGCGCCGGCGCACATGGAGCTTGGCATCCCAGGTGAAGTCGACCTTGTCTTCCCCACCGCCGGGCTTCGGGTAGGCCACCTGAAGTTCCGGTGCGGGCATCCCGCTCAGGTAGATGTTCGCGCGACTCGCCGATTCCCCGGGGGAGCCGGATTCACCGTCGGCGAAGTCGGCGGCGAGGCGGGCGCCGCGACAGCCGCGGGCGGTTCCGAGCCGCTCAACCGCCTCCCGGAGCTCCGGCTGGGTGATGAGTGCGGCTCGATGGCCGCTGGGCAGAAGGAACGGGGCTCGCAAGCCCGCGTCCAGCGCCGCGACGGCGGCTGCGAACGGCTCGGTTCGCGCGAGATCGACCAGTGTCCGCAGCCGGCTCGTGACCAGGAACCCGTCCACTTCACAGACGTCGCCGTCGGTGATCTGGCCGTAGTGCCAGATGACGCCGTTTGTCGCCCGTCGATTGGCGCCCTCGCGAACCAGTAGGTGGACATCCGTGGGCCAGCGGCCGAGCACGGGCAAACCCCACAGTCGGGCAGCCGACAGATGGGACAGCACCGGGCGGGCCTGCCTGGTCAGAACGACCGCCTGAATCCGCATCAGGTAACGGGTGTCGTCGTCGGCTGCCGCCCAGACCGGCGCCGGAACATAAACACCTCGGAGGAGCCTGTTCTGGTCACCGTTCGCGCGGGACCGGCGCAGGGCCCGGCCGTCGAGACCGACGAGAACCCGCTCGCGTGTGAGTTCGAGAGCGGTTGGATAAGGGAAATCGCGATTGTCCACGCCGACGATGCTGGTGCGCCGAGCTCGGCCCCCGCGGGTCTGCGCGGGTAGCGGTGCAGAATCGGGCGGGCGTCGCCCTGGGGAGGAACCTCGCTGGGCCGGGCCGGAGGCGCCGAGGTCGACACTTCCGGTCGAGATCGACCGGCACACCCGACGAACTCGACCGGAAGGGTCGAACTGGGCGAACCGGACGTCCGGCGACGGGCCCGCAGGGCGAACCGGCGGCCCCGGGGCTCCTACTGCGCGCGGTCGGCCCACCAGGCGGTCAGGCGGCGCGTGGCCTCTTCTTCTCCGAGCGGCCCGTCGTCCAGCCGCTGCTCGAGCAGGTAGCGGTAGGCCTCACCGACCTCGCGGCCCGGCCCCACACCGAGCACGGCCATGATCTGCTCGCCATCGAGATCCGGGCGCACGGCCGCCATCTCTTCCTGTTCGGCGAGTTCCTTGATGCGCTGTTCCAGGTTGTCGTAGGCGAAGCCGAGCCGGTCCGCCTTCCGGCGGTTGCGGGTGGTGACATCCGAACGGGTCAGGATGTGCAGGCGCTCGAGCTGGTCACCGGCATCCCGCACGTAGCGCCGCACCGCGGAGTCCGTCCAGGCGCCCTCGGTGTAGCCGAAAAAGCGCAGGTGCAGCTCGGTCAGGCGCGCCACGGCGGAAATCGTGTCATTGTCGAACCGGAGCGCCCGCAGCCGCTTCTTCGCCAGTTTCGCTCCGACCAGGTCGTGGTGATAGAAACTGACCACACCGCCCGGCTCGAGCTTGCGGGTCGCGGGCTTGCCGATGTCGTGCAGCAGTGCGGCCAGGCGCACGATCAGATCCGGGCCGTCGAAACTGCCGCGGGACTTCTCGTACCCGATGGCCTGATCCAGCACCGTCAGCGTGTGCTGGTAGACGTCCTTGTGATGGTGGTGCTCATCGACCTCGAGTCGCAGGGCAGGGATCTCCGGCATCACCCAGTCGCAGAGTCCGGAATCCACCAGCAGCTCGATGCCGACGTGCGGGTCGTCCGCGCACAGCAGCTTCGAGAGCTCGTCACCGACGCGTTCGGCCGAGATATTACGGATGCGGTCCGCCATCGCTTCCATCGCTTCCGCGGTATCGGCGTCGAGGGTGAATCCGAGCTGAGCCGTGAACCGGGCGGCCCGCATCATGCGGAGCGGGTCATCGCCGAAAGAGATCTCCGGGGAGATCGGTGTGCGCAGGACACCGGACAGAAGGTCATCGATACCGTTCGCGGGGTCCACCAGAGTCAGCCCCGGCAGACGCAGGGCCAGCGCGTTCACCGTGAAATCGCGGCGGAGCAGGTCATCCTCGAGGCGGTGGCCGAAGACCACCTCGGGCTTGCGCGTCTGACCGTCGTAGCTGTCGGACCGGTAGGTCGTTATCTCCACCTTCTCGCCGGCGACCCTGGCACCGATCGTGCCGAAAGCTCGGCCGATGTCCCAGTGGGCGTCCGAGATCGGCTTCACGATCGCCAGGATCTGGTCTGGCGTGGCATCCGTCGTGAAATCGAGGTCGTTGATCGGCCGGTCGAGGAAGGCGTCGCGGACCGGTCCGCCGACGAGGGCCAGTTCGTGCCCGGCCTTCTGGAACGCGGTCGCCAAGCGGGAAACGGTCGGGGTGGCAGCCAGGTCGCCCAGCCGCGTGAGGGCTGTCGCAACGCTCTGCATGACTCCCATGTTAGTTGCCGCAGCGTCGTCGGCTGCCTCGTGCGGCGTGATCCCGGCGGCGAAGCCGTAGAATCCCCTACATGGTGGCCGAGTCTGTTCTTAAGCATCGGCCCGCACTCCCCGGAACGGTGCGGGGCCTCTGGTCACGCACGAAGAGGCCGGTCGGCGCCGTTCTGATCGGCCTGCTGGCCGGGGTTCTGCCGGTCGCCACCGCCGGTCTGCCCGCCTCCGCAACCGTCTCCACGTCGGCCCCCGCGCCCGCGCAGACCTCAGTCGCTGGCGCGCCCACCGCAGTGGCCGCCGAGGCGGTCACCCTGCGCGTGGCTCCCACGACGCTGGAGCCGCTCAGAGCCGGCGAGGACCTCACCGTCACTGTCACGGTGGAGAACGCTTCCTCCGAAACCATTCCCGCCGGCACCATCGACCTCTTCCTGGCGGAACGTGCGCTGATCAGCCGCACCGCCCTCAACAATTGGCTGGATCCCGAGAAGGCCACCAAGCCCGGTGACCTCATGCTGAGCGAGCCCATGAAGGCCTCGATCCAGCCGGACAGCACCGAGATCTTCACTCTGAGGGTGCCAGCCGGCTCCGTTGGTCTCACCAGCGGCAACGCCTGGGGCGCCCGCGGCATCGCGGCCACCCTGAGCACGGGCGATGAGATTCTCGCCGAGGACCGGGGCACCTTCATCTGGTATTCCGAAGAAGAGGTGACCCCGGTGAACGTATCGGTGATCATGCCGATCACGGTCCCCGCCCAGTCGACGGGCCTGATCACGTCGAAGGCCCTGGAAGCCTTCACCGACCCGACCGGGGTGCTCAGCCGCCAGCTCGACGGCGTCGTGGGCCGCCCGGTCACCATCGCCATCGACCCGATGATCATCGTCTCCATCCGCATCCTCGGCTCGGCGGCGCCGGCCAGCGCCACCGCATGGCTGAATCGGCTGGAGCAAGCTCCGAACGATATATTCCCTCTCAGCTATGCGGACGCCGACCTCGCCCTGCAGTCCCAATCCGGGTCTGAGCAGCTGTTGGCGCCCATCGCCTTCGACCAGGCGATCGATCCCGCCCTGTTCACCGCGTCAGACCAGACCACACCGCCGGAAGCCGCCACCGACGCCCCGTCGGGGACGACGACACCCGCCCCGTCGACAGACCAGCCCGCACTGCCGAACGGCACGCCGCCCACGACGACGGAGTTGCTCGCCTGGGAATATAGCGCTACCGACATCGGCTGGCCGGCCGAGGGAGCCGTTGCCGATGCCGATCTCGAGGTCTTCACGGCAGGCGGCTTCAACACGACGATCCTGGGCGGTTCGAACGTGTCCGGGGCGGCCGCCGACTTCACCCCGAACGCATCCGTGGATCTCGGCACCGGCAATGGACTGGGTCTGGTCGTCGACGACCCGCTGGCGGACGCGCTGCGCACCGCGGCGGCGGCGACCACGGATGACGCGTGGCAGGAAGCCATGTCGCAGGTCAGCTCGCAGCTGGCGGTTGTCTCCGCCGAACGCCCCGGCACCGCCCGTACCCTCCTGGCTACTTTCGGCCGCGGCTGGCCGCCCAACGCTGACCGCCTCACCGAGACCATCGACGCTCTGGCCGGGCTGCTGTGGTACGCGCCGTCCACCCTGCCGGCGGTGCGGGCATCCGTCCCCGCCGAGGAGATCACGTTCGACAGCCAGGCCGAGGCGGAGGATCGGTTGGCCCTGGCCACCAACCTCCTCGAAAGAGAGAAGGCGGTCACCGACTTCTCCTCGACGCTGTCCGACCCCGTGGTCGTCACGGGCGCGCAGCGCTTGGACCTGATGGCCCTGCTGTCCCATTCCTGGGCTGACCATGAGGCAGGTTGGACGAATGCCGTCGGCGCCAGCCTCGCGGCATCCACAGAACTTCTGGAATCCATCACGGTCGCGACCAAGGGCCCCATCAATGTTGTCGGCAGCCAGGTCGACATCCCGGTGACACTGGACAACGCCCTGAATCAGGCCGTCACGGTGATGGTGCGGGTCGTCCCCTCCAATGGGCGGCTCCTCGTCGGCGACGCGGTTGAATCCACCATCGAAGCCCAGTCCGCCCGTACCGTGACCATTCCGGTGACGGCCGCCGTCGGAAACGGCGCCGTCACCCTGCGAGTGACGTTACTCACCCCGGCGGGCACGGTCATCCAGGAACCGTCCCTCATCCCGATCAATGTGCGCGCGGATTGGGAGGGCCTCGGCTCGCTCCTGTTCGCAGCGTTTGTGGTGCTGTTTTTCGGTTTCGGGGTCTGGCGCAACATCCTTCGGCGCCGGCGGGAGCTCGCCGCACCCGACCCAGCGGACCAACCTGAACCTCAAGCAGGACCCGCAGCCTCACCTGAACCCGACCGCGAACCTGAGTCCGGGCCCGCCGCCGCGGCCCCCCGCCCGCTGACCCCCGCCCGTCCGGGCGATGTACCGACGGAGCCCCGTGCCTAAGACCGACAGCATCGGCCGGGCGAGCGCGTTCCTCGCCTCCGGAACCATCGTTTCGCGCATCCTCGGCTTCGTGAAGCTGATCGTGCTCGCCGGGGTGATCGGCCAGGTCGGCCAGAGCACCAACGCCTTCGCCGTGGCGAACCAGCTTCCGAACACCGTCTACGTCATCGTGGCCGGCGGGGTCCTCACGGCCGTCCTGGTACCTCAGATCGTGCGCGCCAGCCTGCACGCCGACGGTGGCACGGCCTACATCAACAAGCTGCTCACGCTGGCGCTGGTCATCCTCGCCGCCACCACCATCGCCGCCACCGCACTGGCTCCCGTGTTGACGCTGCTCTACGGGTCCAACATGAAGCCGGAATCGCTGGCCCTCGCCACGGCGTTCGCGTTCTGGTGCCTGCCGCAGATCTTCTTCTACGGCCTGTATACGGTGCTGGGCGAGGTTCTCAACGCCCGCAAGTCGTTCGGCCCGTTCACCTGGGTTCCCGTGCTCAACAACGTCGTGGCCATCGCGGGCCTGCTCATCTTCTCCGGCCTCTACGGAGCCGACCCGAACGGCGCCCGGCTGGCCACCGAGTTCACGCCCGCGATGATCGCCGTCCTGGCCGGGAGCGCCACGCTGGGGGTCGTGCTGCAGGCGGTCGTGCTGTTCTACTTCTGGCACCGCATCGGCCTGCGCTTCCGCCCCGACTTCCGCTTCCGTGGCGTCGGTCTCGGAGTGGCCGGCCGGATGGCGAGCTGGACCTTCGGAATGCTGCTGCTGACCACCCTGGCCGGCATCGTCGAGACCCGGGTCGTCACCCTCGCCGGCGACTCCGACGCCTCGGTCGCCGCCCTCAACACGGCCTGGCTCATCTTCATGCTCCCGCACTCGGTGATCACCGTCTCGGTCGCCACCGCCTACTTCACCCGGATGAGCGAGCACGCCTCGGTGGGGAAACTGGCTTTGGTCAGAACGGATGCCTCGTCCGCCATCCGCGGCACCACCCTGATCATCATGCTCGCCTCGGCCGTCATCGCCGTCTGCGCCTACCCGTTCGCCCGGGTCTTCGTCGCCCCCTACGACCAGGTCCAGAGCATCGGCAACGTCATCATCGCCTACGTGCTCGGCCTCGTCGCGTTCTGCGTCCTGTTCGTCGTCCAGCGCACCTTCTACGCGCTCGGCGACACCCGCACGCCGTTCTTCTTCACCCTGTTCCAGGTGACGCTGGTCATCGTCGGCGTCCTCGCCTGTGCGCTCCTGCCCAGCGCCTGGATCGCCGCGGGTGTCGCACTCACGGTGACCGTGTCCGGCACCCTGCAGGCCCTGCTGGCGGCGTGGCTGCTGCGCGGCCGGCTGGGCGGCATCGACGGCCGCCGCATCCTGCGCAGCCTCGCCAAGTACTCCGTGGCGGCCGTTCCCACCATCCTGGCCGGCGCCCTGGCCCTGCTCGCGCTCGGCGGCACCCAGGAGGCCGGATTCGCCCTGTCCGGAAAGCTCCCGGCGGTCCTGTCCATGATCGTGATCGGCCTGGCCATGTCGGCCGTCTACTTCGCCCTCCTGCTGCTCATGCGCACCAGCGAGCTGCGCGGCTTCATCGACCCGCTGGTCGACCGCATCCGTCGTCGCTGACCGGCCACCCGCACGGCCCACAGGAGGCGCGGAATAGCATCCGATTAGGATGTGTTGTATCCGGCAGCGAGGCAATCGAGATCGCTTCCCCCACAATTTGAAGGAGTCTACGCGTGCGTCAGATCATCATCATCGGCTCCGGACCGGCCGGTTTCACGGCCGCGATCTATGCCGCCCGGGCGAACCTGAAGCCGCTGCTGATCGCCAGCTCGGTCGAGGCCGGCGGCGAACTGATGAACACGACCGAGGTGGAAAACTACCCGGGCTTCCCGGACGGCATCATGGGTCCCGACCTGATGGCCAAGATGCAGGAGCAGGCCGAGCGTTTCGGCACCGAGGTCGTCTACGACGACGTCACGGAGCTCGATCTGGCCGGGGACACCAAAACCATCACGCTGGGCAGCGGCGAGAAGCACGAGGCCCTCGCCGTGATCTTCGCCACCGGCTCTGCCTACCGCAAACTCGGCCTGGCCGACGAAGAGCGCCTGTCCGGCCGGGGCGTGTCCTGGTGTGCCACATGCGACGGGTTCTTCTTCAAGGAGAAGACCATCGCCGTCATCGGCGGCGGCGACTCCGCCATGGAGGAGGCCACGTTCCTCACCCGCTTCGCCAGCAAGGTCTACGTCGTGCACCGCAAGGACACCCTGCGGGCCTCCAAGATCATGCAGGAGCGGGCGTTCGCCAACCCCAAGATCGAATTCGTCTGGAATTCCGAAGTCGTCGGCATCACGGGCACGGATGCCGTCGACGGCCTGGTCCTGCGCAACACCGTCTCCGGCGACGAGACTGCGCTCCCCCTCGGTGGAATCTTCGTGGCCATCGGCAACGACCCGCGCACGCACCTCGTGCACGACAAGCTCGATCTGACACCCGAGGGCACCATCGCCGTCGCCGGCCGCAGCTCGAAGACCAGCCAGACCGGTGTGTTCGCCGCCGGGGACGTGATCGACCCGACCTATCGCCAGGCCGTGACCGCCGCGGCATCCGGAACCGTCGCCGCACTGGACGCGGAGCACTATCTGGCCTCGCTTCCCGAGGACATGCTGGCCAGTGCCGGCGAACCCGCCCTCGCATAAACCAACCCAGAACTCGCTTCATCCCTCAAACAAGGAGAAACCATATGTCTGCACGCGCCGTCACCGACATCACCTTCGACCAGGAAGTCATCAACAACGAGAAGACCGTTCTGGTGGACTTCTGGGCGGAATGGTGTGGCCCGTGTCGCGCCGTCAGCCCGATCCTCGACCAGATCGCCACCGAGAACGCTGACAAGCTCGACATCGTCAAGCTGAACGTCGACGACTTCCCGGCACTGGCCGCCAAGTACCAGATCACCTCCATCCCGGCGATGAAGGTGTTCCAGAAGGGCGAGGTCGTCAAGACGGTCATCGGCGCCAAGCCGAAGGTCGCCCTCGAGAAGGATCTGGCCGCCTACCTGGCCTGACCCTTCCTGCCTCGTCCGAGGCCCTGACCCGTCCGGCTCACGCCGGGCGGGTTTTTTGGGTTGCGGGCCGGGCGGCGCCACCCCATACGATTGAAACCTCACCAGATCGGAAGTGACGTGACCGCACAGCGCTCCCCCCAGACCGGCAACAACCTCGACCCGTGGTACCACCACTACGCCGAGCGAGCCGCGGGGTTGCGCGCCTCCGAGGTCAGGGCCCTGTTCGCGGTGGCCTCCCGCCCCGAGGTCGTCTCCCTGGCCGGCGGCATGCCCTTCGTGGCCGCCCTGCCGCCCGACCTTGTCATCAACGCCATGGACAGGGTCATGCGCCAGCAAGGCCCAGTGGCCCTCCAATATGGCTCTGGTCAGGGAGTTCCCGTTTTGCGGGAGCAGATTCTCGAGGTCATGGCGCTTGAAGGCATCCGTGCGCACGCCGACGATGTTGTCGTGACGACGGGGTCACAGCACGCCCTCGAACTGGTCAGCAAGCTCTTTCTCGACCCCGGCGACGTGGTGATCTCTGAGGGACCCAGCTACGTCACCGCCATGGTCATCTTCAAGTCGTATCAGGCCGAGGTCGACCATGTCCCCATGGACGAGCACGGTCTGATCCCCGAAGCGCTCCGCCAGCACATCCAGCGCCTCAGGGCCGCCGGCAAGACCATCAAGTTCCTGTACACGATCCCCAACTTCCACAACCCGGCCGGGGTAACCCTCAGCTGGGCCCGCCGCCTCGAGATCCTCGAGATCGCCCGGGCGAACGACATCCTCGTGCTGGAAGACAACCCCTACGGCCTGCTCTACTTCGACCAGCCCGCACCGGATGCGATGCGCTCGCTCGACGAGGACGGCGTCGTCTACCTGGGCACGTTCTCCAAGACCCTCGCCCCCGGCTTCCGGGTCGGCTGGGCCCTGGCCCCGCACGCCATCCGGGAGAAACTGGTGCTCGCCAACGAGGCCGCCGTGCTGTCCCCCAGCTCGTTCAGCCAACTGGTCATTTCCGAGTATCTGGCGACGGCGGATTGGAAGGGCCAGATCAATACTTTCCGCGGGGTCTACCACGAGCGCAAGAACGCCCTGTTGGATGCCCTCGAGGAGTACCTGCCCGACCTCACCTGGACCAATCCCAACGGCGGCTTCTACGTGTGGGTCACTCTCCCCGAGGGTCTCGACTCCAAGGCGATGCTGCCGAGGGCGGTCAAGGAACTCGTCGCGTACACTCCGGGCACCGCGTTCTTCGCCGACGGGGATGGGCGCCGAAACATGCGCCTGTCGTTCTGCTACCCGACGCCGGACCACATCCGTGTCGGCATCCGTCGCCTCGCGACAGTACTCCGTGACGAGCTCGACCTGCTCGAGACCTTCGCCGGAACCGGTTCCCTGAACCCGCTGCGCGAAGACAGCCGCTTCAGTTCCCCACCCCCCGACATTTCATAGTTCACCTCCCCCGGCACCCACACCAGCCAGAGCAAGGAAACCCCTGATCATGAGTCATTTTTCACCTCTTGATATCGTCGTTCTCGCGGGTGGAATCTCGCACGAACGGGACATCTCACTACGTTCCGGTCGCCGGGTCGCGGTTGCCCTGACGAGCCTTGGCCACACCGTCACCCTGCTGGATCCTCAGGCGGGGCTGCTCGCCGATCTGACCAACCGGAAGCCCGACGTGATCTGGCCGGTCGTGCACGGCGCCACCGGTGAGGACGGCGCCCTCCTGGCCCTGCTGGAGACCACCGGCATTCCCCACGTGGGCTCGCGCGGAGGGCCCGCCCGCCTGGCCTGGTCGAAGCCGATCGCCAAGGAGCTCGTGCGCCGGGCCGGGTACGCCACCCCCGACTCGATCGCCCTGTCCACCGAGACGTTCCGGGATCTTGGTGCCGCCAGCGTACTGGAGCACCTGCTGACCGCCCTGCCCACTCCCCTCGTGGTGAAGCCCGCCGAGGGCGGCTCGGCCCAGGGTGTCAGCATCATCGACACTCCCGCCGGACTGCCGCGCGCCATGGTCGACGCCTACACCTACGCCTCGGTCGCCCTGGTGGAGGAGAAGGTCGTGGGCACCGAGCTTGCGGTCACCGTCCTTGACAGCGGGAACGGTCCCGTCGCACTTCCGGCCGTGGAGATCGTGCCCATCGACGGTGTCTACAGCTTCGAGGCGCGCTACAACGCGGGCGAGACGCTGTTCTACACGCCGGCCCGGATTCACACGGAGATCGCGGACCTCGTGGCCCAGACGGCGGTTGCCATCCACGAGCTTCTGGGCCTGCGCCACATCTCGCGCATCGACCTGATCGTGGACCCGGATGGCGTTCCGTGGTTCCTCGAGGCGAACGTGCTTCCCGGCCTCACCGAGACCTCCCTGGTGCCCCAGTGCATCGAGGCCTCCGGGCAGTCCCTCGGCGCCGTCTACGAGGCCCTCGCCCGGGCCGCAATCGCCGGCTCCTAGCCCGTTCCAACGGCTCGTGTTTCACGTGAAACACGGTGCCACCCCTCCC
>DATISQ010000102.1:0-2463 GCA_035581905.1 Cryobacterium sp. | reverse complement strand
GTACTGGCGGCAGCTGCGCGACATGAAGGGGTCTGCCGAGGTCGAATCGATGAAACCGGCCGGGCTGTCGCTCTACGCCCACGCCTGCGGCTGGACGCTCGCCCGGGCGCACGCCCGCTCGGGCGACCCGATCGCGATCGCCGCCTACCTCGGCAAGAGCGACAAGTTCGACACGTCGGTCACCGATTTCTCCGAGCGCTACGCCGACCAGAACGACCGGGACTACCAGGCCTTCGCCGAGGCGGTGCGTTCCGGCCGCCTGCAAGCGGTCGAGGGCGTCTAGACCGGGCGGCACCCTCCGGCGGCGAGGCGACGACTGAGCCGCGCTGAGCCGCGCTGAGCCGTGCTGAGCCGTGCTGAGCTCAGTCGGTCACGGAGCTGCCGGCGCCCAGACCGGCGGCGACCTCGCGGGCCCACTCGGCGGCACGCTCGAGCTCGCCGTCCACGAGCGGGCCGCCGTAGCCGTGCACGTGGAAGCTCCTCTGTTTGATCACGATCTCGAAGCCGAGGCTCTTCAGCTCCTGCTTCGCCGCGCGCGCCGCCGAACCGGGCATCCGCGGGGCGTTCGCGCGGGTGTCGAAGGTCGCCGCCTTGACCCCCGGCGCCGGGGCGAGTTCGTTCAGCCATTCCCGGATGCCGTGGGTCGGGATCCGGGGTGCGTCGTGCTGGCGCGCGGCGTCCTCCCGGGTGTTCGGGCGTGTCATCGAGAAGGCGTGCGTCGGACCCCCGACCAGCACGAGATCGAAGCCGTCGACGGATGCCGGTGCGGCGTCGGAGTCGACGATCTCCACCTCCATGGTGGTGCCGAGTTCGGCGGCGATCGCCCGGGCCACCTTCTCCGTGTTGCCCCATTGGGATTCGTAGACCACGAGTGCACGCATGACGACCTCCAGTTTTTGGCCCAGAGTACGTCGATGGCGCCGCCGGGGGAACCGCCACTCGTGCAGCTAGTCCGCGGTGGAGGCCCGCTCCTCGGCGAGTTCCGCGAGCCGGGCGAGGGCGCGGGGCCAGTCCGCCGCGAACATGGCCGCGAATTCCTCGACGGTGTCGACCTCCACCACCAGGGTGGTCACCCCGTCGGACTCACTGAAGGAGTAGTCCTCGTGCGCGCCCGCGAAGCGCCGCGCATGCACGCTCGTGGTGTCGTCGATGCCGTTCGAGACTTCTCCCCGGATTTCCAGGGAGATGAACTCGTCCGGCCGGTTTTCGACCACCATGCCCAACAGCCCGCTGTGGGAACCATCTTCGCCCGGGGCGAGGAAGCGGATCTCGCCCCCTTCCGCCCAGCTTCCGATGTAATGGGAGCCCTCGCGGAACGCCCGGGTCCAGTCCCGGTACGTCGATTCGTCCAGCATCGTCCTCCAGACGGTGTGCACGGGCGCGTCGATCCGGATCGTGAAGTGCAGCTTGTCCATGCCGGCATGGTACTGCTAGCTGGGGAAGGGGGCACCCTTGCGGGCGTAGTAGAACCAGGCGAGCCAGGTGCAGAAGACGCAGAACACGGCGCAGCCGACGAAGAACGCGGTCGGGCTGATGACAGTGAGCGAGATGCCCACCACGAACGGTCCGAACGCCGCGATGGCGGATGTCCAGGCGATGGCGCCGCCGGCCTGACGCTTCGGGAAGATCATCGGCATCTGCTTGAACGTGCCGGCGTTGGCCAGCCCGGCGAAGAAGAAGATGATCAGCATGCCGGTGAGGAAGCCCCAGAACTCGTCCACGCTGGTCGGCGTGAGGAAGAAGGCGGTGAGGGCCGTGCCCGCCACCATGCCGAGGCCGCCGATGAACGTGAAGATCGCGCCGCCCCACTTGTCACAGAACGGACCGCTCGCCGCCCGCACCAGGGCGCCGAGAACGGGGCCGATGAAGGCGAAGGCCAGCGGGTTCGGGGCATCCGGGAAGTCACCGTAGACGTTGAGGATGATCAGGCCCATCTGCGCGGCCAGGCCGCTGTAGGCGCCGAAGCTCATCAGGTAGATGGCCGTCATGATCCAGGTGTGCTTGACCCCGAAGATGTCCATCTGCTGGCGGAAGTTGGCCGTGATCGGAACCCGGCGCAGGTACACCACCGACAGGACGACGGCGAGCAAAGCCCACGGGATGAGCACCAGACCGCCATTGTGCAGCCAGACCAGGTCACCGTCGGCGCTGCTCTGCGGGGTGAGGGCGGCGGTGCCGAGAAGGCCGAAGCCGACGACCCAGGGCATGATCAGCTGCATCAGGCCGATGCCGAAGTTGCCGATGCCCGCCTGCAGGCCCAGGGCCGTACCGGCGAGGCGCTTGGGGAAGAAGTAGCTGGTCGACGCCATGAAACCGGAGAAAGTTCCGCCGCCGATGCCGGCCGCGAAGGCCAGGGAGAGCAGCACCCAGTACGGCGTGGACGTGTCCCGTGCGGCGAGGGTCCAGCCGAGCATCGGGATCACGAGCAGGGCCGACGACATGGCGACGAGGTTGCGGGTGCCC
>DATISQ010000101.1:0-13911 GCA_035581905.1 Cryobacterium sp. | reverse complement strand
CGTGCGTGTACAGGCCGATCAGGCAGACGTTCTCCAGCAGGAGCTGGAGGTACTCGACCTCGGTGACGTCCTCGAGTTAGGTGGAGAGGCTCGGCACGCGGCGGAGCGCGTTGCGGTCCTCGCGGTCCTGCTGCATGCCGTCGTGGCCCTCGTCGTCGTGCGACGGGCCGGATTCGGCCTGCAGTGCCTGCGCGGAGCCGCTGCGGAACAAGGAGTAGCCGGCAGCCTTGCTGTCGGCGCTGGCGAGAACGCGGGCGACCACGTCGTCGGTTTCGTCGGGCAGGTTTGACTCAGTCATTACTTTAACAATAGTTCCTCGATGCACGGTAAGTTCCCTCTATGTCTTCCGACCATTACTTCACCCCGGCACCCGACAGCACCCTGAAACTCCGCCAGGTGACCGTGCAATTGGGCGGTGCTGAACGTGAGCTGACCACAGCCAATTCGGTCTTCAGCCCGGATCACATCGACACCGGCACCCAGGTTCTGCTGAACAAGGCGCCGACCCCGCCGCCCGGCGGCGACTTCCTCGATCTGGGCTGCGGCTGGGGTCCGATCAGCCTGCACCTGGCGCTGGCCTCACCCCGCGCCACGATCTGGGCCGTCGACGTGAACGAGCGCGCACTCGACCTGGTGCGGTTGAACGCCGAGAAGCTCGGCCTCACCAACGTCACCGCGGTGCTGCCCGACCAGGTGCCCGCCCACGTGACCTTCCGCACCATCTGGTCGAATCCGCCGATCCGGGTCGGCAAGACCGAACTGCACAATATGCTGCGCACCTGGCTGCCGCGCCTGGAACCGGGTTCGGATGCCTGGCTCGTCGTGCAGCGCAACCTCGGCTCCGATTCCCTGCAGCGCTGGCTCGACGGGGACCTGCCGGCCGGGTTCAGCACCTCGCGGCACGCCATCAGCAAAGGCTTCCGGGTTCTGCGGGTGGAGCGCAAGGACTAGAGCGCGTCGCGCGTCGAGGTCACGCCGGGCGCATCTCAGCCGAGCCGGAAGATCCCGTCGAACACGAGTTCCGCGGGGCCCGACAGGGAGACGTGCTCGCCGTCCTCGGTCGGGAACATGCGCACGCCGAGCGTTCCGCCGGTGACCTCGACCTGCCACTGGTTGGGCGCGCCCACGCCGGCCCAGTGCCGGGTGGCGAGTGCGGCGGCTGCCGCGCCGGTGCCGCAGGAGAGGGTCTCGCCGCTGCCGCGCTCGTGCACGCGCATCCGGATGTGGCCGACGCCGTTCACGATCACCGGATCGCCCGGCAGCACGAACTCGACGTTCGCGCCGGCCGCCGGGTCAGGGTCGAGCTGGGGAACGAAGGTGAGGTCGACGCCCGCGAGCTCATCCTCGTCGGCCAGGGCCACGACCACGTGCGGGTTCCCCACGTTGATGCCGAGCCCCGGGCGGGCCACGGGCAGGTTCTTCGCCCGCACGAGCGGTTCACCGCCGTCCAGGCGCCACCGACCGAGGTCGACCTGGTACCCGGCCGCGCCGCGCTGCACGTCGCGCACTCCCCCGCGGGTACCGATGCAGAGCGTGTCGCCGCGGTCGAGCGTGGCCAGGCCCTGCTCAACCAGGAAACGCGTGTAGACGCGGATACCGTTGCCGCACATCTCGGACACCGTGCCGTCGGCGTTCCAGTAGTCCATGAACCATTCGGCGCCGTCGTCCTCGGCGAGGGCGGCCGCGCCGGCAGCCAGGCTCGTCGAGCGCACCGCGCGGATGATGCCGTCGGCGCCGATGCCGAAGCGGCGGTCGCAGATCGCCTGGATCTGGCTCGGGGTGAGCTCGATCTGCCCGTCGGGGTCGGAGAAAAGCACGAAGTCGTTCCCGGTGCCGTGGCCCTTGGTGAAATTCAGATCAATACCCATGGCGACCAGTTTAGGAGGCCGCGTCGGGCGCCCAGTGCGCGACCGGCTGCTCCGGGTCGGCCAGACGGGTGAGCGCCTGGTCGACCCGGTCCGCCGCGTCGGCGTCGATCCAGTGCGTGTGCGGGGAGCGCTTGAACCAGCTCACCTGCCGTCTCGCGTACCGGCGGGTGATCTGCTGCGTCTCCTGGATGGCCTCCGCCTGGCTGTGCGTTCCCGCCAGCTGCCCGAGGGCCTGGGCGTAGCCGATGGCCCGGCTGGCCGTGACGCCGGTCTCGATCCCGCTCGGGATCAGTCCGCGTACCTCTTCGACGAGACCGCGGGCCCACATGCCCTCCACCCGGGCGTCGAGGCGCGGTGTGAGGTCCGCGCGCAGGGCGCGCAGGCCCAGGGTGACCGCGGGCATCCAGTACACCGGCTCGTCGGGCAGCGCGGCGGTGTGCGGGCCACCGGTCAGTTCCACGACCTCGAGGGCGCGCACGAGGCGCCGACCGTTGCCGGCGCCGATGCGGGCCGCGGCGGCCGGATCCACGGCCTTCAGCCGGGTGTACAGCGCGCCGGGCCCCTGCACGACCAGCTCGGCTTCGAGCCGTGCGCGCAACGCAGGATCCGTGCCGGGGAACTGGAAGTCGTACACCACGGCGGACACGTAGAGCCCGGAGCCGCCGACCAGGATGGGGACGCTGCCGCGCGACACGATGTCGGTGATCGCGGTGCGGGCCTCCGTCTGGTAGCGGGCGACGGTGGCCTCATCGGTCACCCGGAGCACGTCGAGCAGGTGGTGCGGAATGCCGCGGCGGTCCGGCACGGTGAGCTTGGCCGTGCCGATGTCCATGCCGCGGTAGAGCTGCATGGCGTCGGCGTTCACGATCTCCGCCGGGTGTCCGGCCCGGGCCAGGCGTTCGGCGAGGTCGAGTGAGAGGTCGGACTTGCCGGTGCCGGTCGGGCCGACGATCACGACGAGCGTCGGGTCGGCGCCGGGCACCGGGTTGAGGCCGGGCACCTGCCTAGCGCTCCCCGTCGGTGACGTCGTAGATCGGTGTGGTGCTGGACCCGGTCGCCGCGGGCGGGCCCACGCGCAGGGTGGATGGGCGCAGGGTGGGCAGGCCGAGGGACACCGAGCCGGCCCCGCCGGACGCCGCGCCGTGACTGGGCACGCCGCAGGACTCCGCCTCGAGGCGGTCCCAGGCGTCGCCGGCGATGGTGCGACGGATGCGCAGCGGCGCCCCGTCGACGGAGTCGGCGATCAGGTGGAACGGGGCCGCCTGGGTGACGGTGACGGTCACGAGGTCGCCCGGACGGGGCAGCTCGGACCCCGCGGGCACGTCGAAGTGCACAAGGCGACTGTCGGGGGCACGGCCGCTGAGCCGATGGGTGTCGGAGTCCTTGCGGCCCTCGCCGTTGGCGACGAGCAGTTCGACCTCGCGGCCGACCACGGTCTGGTTCTCTTCCCAGGAGATGCGCTCCTGGAGGGCGGCGAGGCGCTCGTAGCGGTCCTGCACGACCTGTTTCGGCACCTGGTCGGGCATCGTCGCGGCCGGAGTCCCGGGCCGGATCGAATACTGGAAGGTGAAGGCGGTGGCGAACCGGGCCAGCTCCACGACCCGCAGGGTCTCCTGGAAGTCTTCTTCGGTCTCGCCGGGGAACCCGACGATGATGTCGGTGCTGATGGCCGCATGCGGCATCTGCGCGCGCACCCGGTCCAGGATGCCGAGGAACCTCCCCGAGCGGTAGGAACGTCGCATGGCCTTGAGGATCCGGTCCGAACCGGACTGCAGCGGCATGTGCAGCTGCGGCATGACCGACGGAGTGTCGGCCATGGCGTCGATCACGTCGTCGGTGAAGGCGGCCGGATGCGGGCTGGTGAAGCGGATGCGCTCGAGCCCCTCGATCTGGCCGGCCGCGCGCAGCAGCTTGCCGAACGCGAGGCGGTCGCCGAACTCGACCCCGTAGGAGTTGACGTTCTGGCCGAGCAGGGTGACCTCGATGGCCCCGTCGTCGACGAGGGCCTGGATTTCGGCGAGGATCTCACCGGGGCGGCGGTCCTTCTCCTTGCCGCGCAGCGCGGGCACGATGCAGAACGTGCAGGTGTTGTTGCAGCCGACGGAGATGGAGACCCAACCGCTGTAGCTCGAGTCTCGCTTGGTGGGCAGGGTCGAGGGGAAGGTCTCGAGGGAGTCGAGGATTTCGAGCTGGGCCTCGCCGTTGTGGCGGGCGCGCTCGAGCATGCTCGGCAGGGAGCCCATGTTGTGCGTGCCGAAGACGACGTCGACCCAGGGCGCCTTCTTGAGGATGACGTCCTTGTCTTTCTGCGCCAGGCAGCCACCGACGGCGATCTGCATGCCCTCGTGGCGGCGCTTGACCGAGGCCAGATGCCCGAGGTTGCCGTAGAGCTTGTTGTCGGCGTTCTCGCGCACGGCACAGGTGTTGAGCACCACGATGTCGGCTTCCTCGTCGACGGCCGGAACGTAACCGGCCGCCTCGAGCGACCCGCTGAGCCGTTCGGAGTCGTGCACGTTCATCTGGCAGCCGAAGGTGCGCACCTCGTAGGTGCGGGCCCGGCCCTCCGCGTCGTGCGCCGCCTCGCTCGGAGCGATCCGGGGCGGTGCGCGCCGGGGCGAGGCACCCCGGTCCGAGGTGCTCAGGTCCGATGTGCGCAGGGCCGACTGCTGCGGGTCCAGCGTCTCGGCGCTGGAGAATGGGGGCATAGCGGTGCTGCGGGTCATAGTGCATACCAGCTTACGCGTGGCACCTCCGAAACCGGGCCGGGTTGCCCCGGCCCGCTCCCTACTGGAACCGCACCCGGGACGGTGAACCGCCGCGGGAGGCGAGGGCGGCCTTGACCGCCACGCGCACGATCGCCGACGAATACCCCTTGCGCATCAGGAAAGCATTGAGCCGACGGTCGATGGTCGTGTCGTCGAGCCGCCCGAGCTGCCCCACGCGCTTCACGGCGATTTCGATGGCCCGTTCCGTTTCGTCGTCGGGCATCTCGTCGAGCTTGGACAGGATGAGGTCCTGATCGAGCCCGCGGCGGCGCATCTCTGCCTGCACTCCGGAGCGCCCCAGGCCCTTGCGCTCGTGGTGACTGTGCACGATCTGGTCGGCGAGGCGGCCCTCGTCGATGTAGGACAGCTCGGTGAAGCGCTCGATGATCTCTTCGACCTCGTGCTCGGCGACCTCCGTGCCGGCCAGCACCGTGCGGGCCTCGGACGCCGACAGGGACCGGCCGCGCAGGCGCTGCCGCAGCACCCCCTCGGCACGCTCGCGTTCGACGGCGGCCCGGGCCGCCGCGCTCTCGGGAGTCTCGTCCCCGTCGTCATCGTCGTCGTCATCGTCGTCGTACTTCTCGACGCCGAATTCGTCGTCACCTGCCGCACCGACGTCGCCGATACCGTACGGCGAGTCGTCAGAATCGTCGGCTCCGGCGACAACGGCCCCAGAGACAGCGGCGCCGGCGTCACCAGCGCCACCGCCGAGGTACGTGACCGGGGCCAGTCGCTCGGCGGCGACGGGCGCCACCTCGGGCTCGGCCGCCCGGGTCGCGGCGGTGCCGCGTGCGGCGCTCTTGCGGCGTGCCGCACTCAGCGACGCGACCTCGTCGGCCGGCTCGAAGTGGACCACGCGCTACGCCCCCTTGCGGGCCGCGAGCTTGGCCTGGAGGGACTCGGCCTTGGCGGCCGCGGCCTCCTTGGCTGCCGCGGCGGTGACCAGGGCTGCTGCGGCGTCGATTGCCGCCTGAGCTTTCTTGGCCGCCGCTCCCTCGGGGCTGATCCCGAGTTTGAAGAGGATCTTCTTTTCGATCTCGTTGGCCATCTCCGCTTCGCGCAGCAGGAAGTTGCGCGAGTTCTCCTTGCCCTGGCCCAGCTGGTCGCCGTCGTAGGTGTACCAGGCGCCGGACTTCTTGACGATGCCGTGCTCGACACCGAAGTCGATCAGGCTGCCCTCGCGGGAGATGCCGATGCCGTAGATGATGTCGAATTCGGCCTGCTTGAAGGGCGGTGCCATCTTGTTCTTGACGACCTTGACCCTGGTGCGGTTACCGACGGCCTCGGTGCCGTCTTTCAGGGTCTCGATCCGACGGATGTCGAGGCGCACCGACGCGTAGAACTTGAGCGCCTTGCCGCCGGCGGTGGTTTCGGGGCTACCGAAGAAGACCCCGATCTTCTCGCGCAGCTGGTTGATGAAGATCATGGTGGTGTTGGTCTGGCTGAGCCCACCGGTGAGCTTCCGCAGAGCCTGGGACATCAGACGGGCCTGCAGGCCGACGTGCGAGTCGCCCATCTCACCCTCGATCTCGGCGCGGGGCACCAGGGCGGCGACGGAGTCGATCACGATCAGGTCGATGGACCCGCTTCGCACGAGCATGTCGGCGATTTCCAGCGCCTGTTCACCCGTGTCGGGCTGGGAGACGAGGAGGGCGTCGATGTCGACGCCGAGCTTGCGGGCGTAATCGGGGTCGAGGGCGTGCTCGGCGTCGATGAACGCGGCGATGCCGCCGTTCTTCTGCGCATTCGCGATGGCGTGCAGGGTGAGCGTGGTCTTTCCCGATGACTCCGGGCCGTAGATCTCGACGATGCGGCCGCGGGGCAGGCCACCTATCCCGAGGGCCACGTCCAACGCGATCGATCCGGTGGAGATCGTCTCGACGGGGGCGCGCTCGTCGCTGCCCAAACGCATGATCGAACCTTTTCCGAACTGGCGGTCGATCGCCGCGAGGGCGGTGTCGAGTGCCTTTTCGCGATCTGCTGATGATGCCATTTTGTGGTCTCCTTCGGTCGTGCGTTCTGGCGCCTATAGGCTGTCGCGTTTGGCTACCGGGAGGACCCCGACACCCGCTCTCAACAAGGCATGTGCTCTCTGTCGATGACAAAAACCGACTGTACGCGGCACCGCCGACACAGGTCGGAACGGGCAGCGGCAGTGGATAAGCCGTCTTCGACTTCTGCTGTGGAGGAGTCTATCAAAATGCGAACACGCATTCGATGTTTCAGTGGATTTCGGGGCGTGTCGGACGTACGCCGGCTACCGGGCGGTGGGAAGGCCGGCGCCGTACCAGCGGGCCTTCGGGACATCCGTCTCGGCACAGAGGGCCAGCCAGACGTCGCGCGCCGAAGCACCGCCGGCCAGAGCCTGGTCGGCGGTGCAGCCAAACGGGGTCAGGATGAGATCGCGCGTGAGGACGCGGCCGTAGCCGTCGCCGAATTCATCGCGCAGAGCCTGACGGAACTCACTGAGACGCATGAGCGCTGTCTTTGTGTGGGTGTGGGTGTGGGTGTGGAACTAGCGCACCATCATGCCGTCGTACGTGGCCACGAGCTCGTCGGGCACAGTGTCGGGGAACCTGTCGATTCCCTCGATGACGGCGAGACGGTCGCCGACTTCCCGCATGATGACCGAGATCGGGGTCTCCAACGCCTCTGCGACAGAAGCCAGAATTTCGGAAGACGCTTCCTTCTGGCCACGCTCCACCTCGCTCAGATATCCGAGAGCCACGCTGGCCCTGCTCGCTACCTGACGGAGTGTGCGCCCTTTCTGCAGGCGGAAGTCCCTGAGCACATCGCCGATTTCCTGTCGAACAAGAATCATCGGAACCTCCTTCTCGTACTGATTTATATTGCTTATCAAGTACTGCTCGATACTTCTGGCGCCCACTCAACCGGGAGGTTGCGTGTGTTGGATCGCAAGAGTACTACAACCTTGAACACCCTGACACTACCGACCACGACTGGGCTTTTCTTGTGAATCCGCTCGTTGTAACCGTGGCATTCGGGGAACTATTCCACCGGCTCCCGGGCTAACAGCTGCCACACAGCTTCGACGGCCGCGGCCACCGAGGCCGCTCGGATGAAGGCCCGGTCTCCGTGCAGCCGGAGCGGGATGACCGATGTGTCTCCCCCACGGGCGAGCCCGAGGAAGACGGTTCCCGGCTCCTGGCCGCCCTGGCCGTCGGGACCTGCCACACCCGTCGTCGCGACGCCGATGTCCGCGGGCCGGCCGTCGACGGCGAGTCGTGTGCGCGCGCCCGCGGCCATCTGCCGGGCGACCTCGGGGTGCACGGGGCCGTGTTCCTCGAGCAGGGCCGCGTCCACGCCGAGGAGGGCGTGCTTCAGCGCGCTCTGGTAGGCCACCACTCCCCCGTTGACCACGACGGATGCGCCGGGGATGCGGATGAGTTCGGCCGCCAGGGCGCCGCCGGTGAGGGACTCTGCCACGGCGATGGTGAGGCCGCGGCGGGTGAGTTCGGCGACGAGAGCCGCCGTGGCATCCGTCGGGGCCGGCGTTTCGGCGGTGGCGGGCGGAATCGGGTCAGCCACGGTCGTGCTGGAGCCGGTTCTCCCGGCGCGCGGCCAGGTGATAGTCGATGCCGGTGATGACGGTGACGATGAGGGCGAGGGCCATGGCGGTCCAGTTGACCCAGTAGATCCAGTCGCCGAGCACCAGCCAGAGCGGCACGAGGGCCAGGGAGATCGCGACGGACTGCAGCACGGTCTTGAGCTTGCCGCCCCGTGACGCCGGGATGACCCGGTCTTTCAGCATGACGAACCGGAACACGGTGATGCCGATTTCGCGCACGAGGATGACGATGGTCACCCACCACCACAGCTCGCCCAGGATGGAGAGGCAGACCAGGGCGCCACCGGTGAGCACCTTGTCGGCGATCGGATCGAGGATCTTGCCGAGGTCGGTGACCAGGTTGTGCCGGCGGGCGATGGCCCCGTCGATCCCGTCGGTGGCGATGGCCACGATGAACAGGGCGGCCGCCCACCAGCGCAGGGCGCCGTCGGCACCGGCGTCGGCGAGGAGCATCCAGATGAACAGGGGTGCGAGCAGGATGCGCACGACCGTGATCAGGTTGGGGAGATTCCAGTTGCTGGGCCGGGTGGCCGGCGTGGATGGTGTGGCCATGGGTCAGTCCCTGTCGGTCAGTTGCCAGGCGTCTTCATCGGGAGATACGTCTTCTTCAGGGTACCCCTCCGACATTTTGGCGACCGGGTCGTCGGAGTAGCGCGGATCGGGCGGGCCGGGCATCTGGTGGGCTGCGGCGGCCTGCGCTGTCGCGGTGGCGGCGTGGTGCTCGGCATCGGAGCCGCGGAGCAGCGCCAGCACGCCGGGCAGCTGCTCGACGGAGACGAGCACATCGCGCGCCTTGGACCCTTCGGAGGGACCGACGATTTCGCGCGACTCGAGCAGGTCCATCAGGCGACCGGCCTTGGCGAAACCGACCCGGAGCTTGCGCTGCAGCATCGATGTGGACCCGAACTGGGTCGACACCACCAGTTCCGCCGCGGCGAGGAGCACCTCGAGGTCGTCGCCGATGTCGGAGTCGATCTCCTTGCGGGGGGCGACCATGGAGACATCCGGCCGGTAGTCGGGGCGGGCCTGCAGGGTGACGTGTTTGACGACGCGTTCGATCTCGGCCTCGTTCACCCAGGCACCCTGCACACGGATGGCCTTGGAGGCTCCCATGGGCAGGAACAGCGCGTCACCCTGCCCGATCAGTTTGTCGGCGCCGGGCTGGTCGAGGATGACCCGGGAGTCGGTGACGCTGGTCACGGCGAAGGCGAGGCGGGAGGGCACGTTGGCCTTGATCAGGCCCGTGACGACGTCGACGCTGGGGCGCTGGGTGGCGAGGACGAGGTGGATGCCCGAGGCGCGGGCCAGCTGCGTGATGCGCACGATCGAGTCCTCGACGTCACGCGGGGCCACCATCATCAGGTCGGCGAGCTCGTCGACGACGACCAGAAGGTACGGGTAGGGCTTGAGGCTGCGCAGGCTGCCGGCCGGCAGCACGATCTCGTTGGCCACGACGGCCTTGTTGAAATCGTCGATGTGGCGGAATCCGAAGCTGGCCAGGTCGTCGTACCGCATGTCCATCTCCTTCACCACCCATTGCAGCGCCTCGGCGGCCTTTTTCGGGCTGGTGATGATGGGCGTGATCAGGTGCGGAACCCCGGCGTAGGCCGCCAGCTCGACCCGCTTCGGGTCGATCAGCACCATGCGCACGTCGCTCGGCTTGGCCCGCATGAGCAGGCTCGTGATCATGGAGTTGACGAAGCTGGACTTGCCGGAACCGGTCGAACCGGCGACCAGGAGGTGAGGCATTTTCGCCAGGTTGGCGAGCACGAAGCCGCCGCCGACGTCTTTTCCGACGCCGATGGTCATCGGGTGGGTGCTGTTCGAGGCCGCCGGGGAGCGGAGCACGTCACCGAGGGTGACGATCTCGCGGTCGGTGTTCGGGATCTCGATGCCGATCGCGCTCTTGCCCGGGATGGGCGACAGGATGCGCACCTCGTTGGAGGCGACGGCGTAGGAGAGGTTCTTGCTCAGCGCGGTGACGCGCTCCACCTTGACGCCGGGGCCGAGCTGGATCTCGTACTGGGTGACGGTGGGGCCGCGGGAGAACCCGGTGACCTTCGCGTCGACCTGGAACTGGTTGAGCACCTCGGTGATGGACTTGACGATCTCGTCGTTGGCCGCCGAGCGGGCCTTGGCCGGCGGGCCCTTGGTCAGGGTCGTGTCCGAGGGAAGCAGGTAGGGGGCGGCGGGCTGGTCTGCCGCCGGGGCAGCGGGCGACGGCGCCAGGGACAGCGGGGTGTCGACGGCCGCGCCGGCCGCGGGCACGCCGAACTCGTCGAAACCGGGGAGGACCTCGGTCAGGCCCGTCTGATCGTCGGCCAGGAGGCCGGTCGCCGAGCCGTGCGGCAGGTCGATCGCGCCGGTGAAGCGTTTGAGGGCGTCCTCGGCCCGGAGCAGGTCTTCGAGCACCTCGGTGCCGTAGTGGTCCGGGGTGCGCGCCGGGGGCGGGGGTGTGGTCTCCAGCGCGGTGTCGAAACTCCCGCGCTTGTCGCCGCCGAGCAGGGTGCTGAGCGGGTCGGCGCCGTGTGGGCCGGCGGCGCCGGGATCAGCGGCGTTCGGATCGGTGGCCTTGCCGGCGCCGTTCGGGCTGAGCGGGCCCCCGAAATCGGGGTCTTCCTCGCGTTTGCTGGTGTTGCGCCGCCACCAGGGCAACGCCCCGGCCTCCTCGTCGTCGACCCCGTCCAGTTCGACCTGAACGGCTTTCTCGTGCTTCGCCTCCCGGGCGGCGGCGCGCTCCTCGGGATCGGGGAGCTGGGCGCCGAACAGCCAGGCGTAGAGTTCCCGGCTGCGTTCGCCGATGCGGTTGGGCGGGGTCTTGGTGATGATGAAGAGGCTCAGGACGAGCAGCAGGATGACGACGATGGTGGCGCCGATCGACGTCGTCAGGTAGATCAGGGGCGCGGCGATCATCCAGCCGATGACACCGCCGGCCAGCGCGAGGGTCTCCATGCCGTCGCTGGGCGCCGGTTGGCCGCCGAAGATGTGGCAGAGACCCGACACCGAGACGAGCAGCACGGAGAGCCCGATGCCGATGCGGCCGTTGTCGTGCACCGAGCTGGGTTTGCGGAACAGCCAGAGCGCGAAGAGCAGCATGATCACGGGCAGGGCGAACGCGACGCGCCCGAACAGGCCGCCGAAGGACCAGGCGTCGAGGGTCTGCGCGACCGTGTTGTTGATCAGGAACCACTCGATCACGGCGCCGGCGATCGCCAGGAGCACGAGGAAGAAAGGCAGGCCGTCGCGGCGTTCCTCTTTGGAGAGCTGCTCCGGGCCGAGGGCGCGGGCGGCGGCGCCGGTGACGTGCGCCAGGGCCATCCACGACCGCACGAACAGGCTGGGCTTGACCTCCACCGCGGTGAACTTGACGGTCTTCTGGGCGGCGGTGCGGGCTGCGGGCTTGCGCGCCGGGGTGCCGCGCGCAGGCGTGCTGCGGGCGCGACCGTTCGACTTAGTGCTCGTAGCCATGCAACTACGGTACTTCGAACCCCTGTCATTGGGGCGCAGGCACGCCAAAACGCCTGCGGGCGGCGGTCAGGCCTCGATCACCAGGGGGACGATCATCGGGCGGCGTCGGAAGGCGGTGTTCACCCAGCGGCCGACCGTGCGCCGGACGATCTGCTGCAGCGCGAACGGGTCCCGCACCCCGTGCTCGGCGGCTTCGGCCAGTGCGGCCGCGATCTTGGGGCGCACGGCGTCGAACACGGAGTCGTCTTCGGCGAAGCCCTTCGCGTGGATCTCCGGCCCGACGATGAGCTTGCCGGTGGCGGCGTCGACCACGATGATGATCGAGATGAAGCCCTCCTCGGCGAGGGTGCGGCGGTCCTTGAGGTCCGCCTCGGTGATCTCGCCGACGGTGGACCCGTCGACGTAGACGTACCCGAGGTCCAGCTGGCCGACCTTGGTGGCCACGCCGTCCCGCAGGTCGATGACCGTGCCGTCCTCGGCGAGGAGCACGTTCGCCTCCGGCACGCCGGTGGCGACCGCGAGCTTCGCGTTGGCGACCAGGTGCCGGTATTCGCCGTGCACGGGCAGCACGTTCTTCGGTTTCAGGATGTTGTAGCAGTAGGTCAGTTCCCCGGCGGCGGCATGCCCGGAGACGTGCACCTTCGCGTTGCCCTTGTGCACGACCGCGGCGCCGAGCTTGGTCAGGCCGTCGATGATGCGGTAGACCGCGTTCTCGTTGCCGGGGATCAGGCTGGACGCCAGGATGACGGTGTCGCCGTGGCCGACCTCGATCTGGTGGTCCTGGTTGACCATCCGGCTGAGCACGGCCATCGGCTCGCCCTGCGAGCCCGTCGACATGTAGACGATCTTGTCCTCGGGGATGTTGCCGGCTTTCTTGAAGTCGACCAGAACTCCCTCCGGCACCCGCAGGTGGCCGAGGTCCGCGGCGATGGTCATGTTGCGCACCATCGACCGGCCCAGGAGCGCGACCCGGCGCCCGTTCGCGTGGGCGGCGTCGAGCACCTGCTGCACCCGGTGCACGTGGCTGGAGAAGCTGGCCACGATCACCCGGCGGGGAGCCCGGGCGATGACGTCGTCGAGCACGGGGCCGATGGAGCGCTCCGTGGGGGTGAAGCCCGGGACATCCGCGTTGGTGGAATCGACCAGGAACAGGTCGACGCCCTCGGTGCCGAGGCGCGCGAATTCGCGCAGGTCGGTGAGGCGGCCATCGAGCGGAAGCTGGTCCATCTTGAAGTCCCCGGTGTGCAGCACCGTGCCGGCGGCGGTCTTGACCGCCACGGCCAGGGCGTCGGGGATGGAGTGGTTGACGGCGACGAATTCGAGGTTGAACGGGCCGAGCCGTTCCTTCTGGCCCTCCTTGACATGCAGCGTGTACGGCGTGATCCGGTGTTCCTTGAGCTTCGCCTCGATGAACGCGAGGGTCAGTCCGGACCCGATCAGCGGGATGTCCGCACGGAGCTTCAAGAGGTAGGGGACGGCGCCGATGTGGTCCTCATGGCCGTGCGTGAGCACGACCGCGAGGATGTCGTCGAGGCGGTCCCGGATGGGGCTGAAGTCGGGCAGGATCAGGTCGACGCCCGGCTGGTGCTCCTCGGGGAACAGCACCCCGCAGTCGACGATCAGCAGCTTGCCGTCGATTTCGAACGTGGTCATGTTGCGGCCGATTTCGCCCAGGCCGCCGATCGGCGTGATGCGGAGGGTCCCCGCCGTGAGCGGGGCCGGGTCGTACACGTCGATGGGCACAGGCTCTCCTCGGGGTCGGTGGGGCGGTTAGCGTGTCGTTCCGGCAACCTTCGGCAGGGCGCCGCCGGCGGCGGCATTGCGGTCCGGGCGGAAGTTGGAGAAGTCGACCCCGGGGATGTTCTTCACCAGGTCGATTTCGTCTTCGATCTGGGCAGCTTCCCACTCTTCCGGGCCGACCAGGGGCAGGCGCACCCGCGGGCTGTTGATTCGGCCGAGGCCGTGCAGGATGTACTTGACCGCGACCGTGCCGGGAACGTGCGTCATGCAGGCCCGCACCAGCGGTTCGAGCTGCTGGTGCGCGGAGGTGGCGGCCGTCAGGTCGCCCGCGTTCACGGCGTCGACCATCTGGCGGTACGGGGTGGCGGCGATGTTCGCCGTGACCCCGATCAGGCCGGTCGCCCCGATCGAGAGGTGCGGCAGGACGTTGGGGTCGTCGCCGGAGAAGTACATCAGGTCAGTCTGGTTGAGCACGCGGCTG
>DATISQ010000100.1:0-2103 GCA_035581905.1 Cryobacterium sp. | reverse complement strand
CTGGCCGCGCCACGACCACCAGGTGAACGGCCCGTCCACTTCGCCCGCCCACCGGCGTCCCACGTCGACCCAGCCGAGGCCGGCTCCGGCGTTGTAGCCCGGGGCGTCTTCGGCGCCGACGATGCGGTCGAAGTAGGCGCGCTCCTCCGGCAGGAAGCCGGCACGCTTCACGTTGCCGCGCCAGTTCTTGATGTCGAACCTGCGATGCCCGACGTTCAGGTCGCCGAGCACGACGGCCCGGTCGCTGTGCGCGGCCAGCTCGGGCAGCCGGGCCAGCATGGCGTCGAGGAACTTGTACTTCTCGACCTGCTTGGGGGTGCCCACCTCGCCGGAGTGCACGTAGGTGCTCACGACGGTGACCAGCTTGCCGTTGACCTCGTAGTCGGCTTCGAGCCAGCGGCCGGCGCTGTCGAATTCGGCGGCCCCGAGCTCGACCCGGTGGATGGCCGCGGTCGACCGGCTGGCCAGGGCGACGCCGGCCCGGCCCTTCGCGGTGGCGGCGTCGTGCAGGATGCTCCACTCCGGCCCGAGCAGACCCTCGAGGTCCTCGGTCGAGGCGCGCACCTCCTGCAGGGCGAGGATGTCCACGTCGCGCGCGACGAGCCACTCGCCCATGCCCTTGCGGAACGCGGCGCGCACGCCGTTCACATTGACGCTGGCGATCCGCAGCCGCGCGGTGGCGGTGTCGGCGGACGAAGCAGGGGCGGAAGCGGCAGACAAAGCCGGGTCGGAAGCGGCAGTCGAAGCGGAATGCATTCCCCGATTCTACTTTGGCTCAGGCCGACGGGCCGTCGACCGGAAGCTCCGCGGCCCGTTTCTCGGCGGCCCGCAGGCGGCGGCCGGTGAGCAGTCGGTGGGGCCAGCGCGCGGCGTCGTGCGCGAGGCGGGCATCCCGAAGTTCGGCCAGGACGACCACGCGGAACGCCTCCTCCTCCTTCTGACGCTTTTCCCGGGCGACCTCGTCCGCGCTGATCCGACGCGGAGAGAGGCCGGCGTCGTCCATGCCGACGGCGATCCAGGATGCCACAAGCAGCGTCAGCGTGCTGGTCAGGTTGAACCAGATCATGAGCCCGATGATCACCGCGAATGCCGCGAGCAGGGGATTGCGACCCGCCCCGGCGAGCAGCGTGCTGCCGAGGATCTTGAGGACGCCCAGGCCCACCGCGCCCAGGACGGAGCCGGTGACCAGCTGGCGGAACGGGATCCGCACGCGCGACAGCACCCGGAACAGTGCGGCGAGGGTGACCGTGTCGATCAGGAGCACGAGGACCAGCCCGACCGTGCGGGCGGCGGCGTTGAACCAGAACGAATCCCGGGACACCCCGAACAGCCCGAACAGTGCCCCGAGCGCCTCGGTGCTCGCGATCGAGATCAGCGCCGAGACCACGAGCACCACCGCGAACATCAGGCCGAGGCCCAGTTCCCGCAGTTTGACCAGGACGATGAAGGTCTTGTCGGGCGGCATCCGGAAGATCGTTCGTACCGCGTGCGCCGTCGCCGAGAGCCAGCCGAGCACGGTCGCGAGCAGTCCGATCAGCGCGATGGCGCTGGACCAGCCGAAGACCCGGGCGTCGGCGAGGTCACTCGGGTCGATCACGCCGTCCTCGCCGATCAGGCCGGGGACGGACTGGTTGATGAAGGAGTAGAGCGTCAGCTCGAGGTCGGGGTTCGACGTGATCCACAGCCCGGCGATGGAGAAGGTCAGCCACAGCGCCGCGAACGTCGCGAAGACGCCCTGATACGCCATGCCTCCGGCGAGGATGCCGCCGCCGCTCTCCCCGAACCGGGTGAAGACCCGCACCGGGCGCGAGCGCGTGATCCTGGCGAGGAGGGCCTTGATGCGGTCGACCGCCGCGGGAGTATTCACCTGCCCAGCCTAGGTGGCAGGCGGGCGGCCGCGAATGCGAAAGGCCGGTCTCCCCACGGTTATGCGTCGTGGGGAGACCGGCCGGTCGAGTTCGTGCGGTTACGCGGTGCCGCGCAGCATGGCCTGCTTGACCTCGGAGATGGCCTGCGTGACCTGGATCCCGCGGGGGCACGCCTCGGTGCAGTTGAAGGTGGTGCGGCAGCGCCACACGCCTTCCTTGTCGTTCAGGATGTCGA
>DATISQ010000099.1:0-3076 GCA_035581905.1 Cryobacterium sp. | reverse complement strand
CACCGAGCACGCCGAGCTCTTCGATACCCTGCCCGCGAACCTGCAGGACGACCTGACCACGCTCAAGGACGCCACCGGCGCGGCCGACCGGGCCGCCGCCGTCGAGACCGTGCGCACCACCGCCCTCGCCGGAGGCTACGGCGAGGAGATCACCCGGATCGCCGAGGCCGTGCGGGACAACCCGGAGCACCCGCTGGCGGCCGCCGTGCGCGCCGCGCTGGGCAGTGACCTCGGCACCGCGTCAGGAACGGCTGAAGCGGGAGCCGAGGAATCGGGGACCGCCGAAACGGGCACGGACCAGGCGCCGGCCGCGGATGTCGGCGCCAAGGTGACGGAGCTGGCCCTCAAGCTCGCCGACAACCCCGCGCTCCTCGAGACGCTGCCGGCAGACCTGCGGGCCGACCTGACCGAGCTGCAGGAAGCGCCCGCCGAGGAGCAGGAGGCAGCCGCCACCGGGATCGCGACCGCCGCCGTGGACGGCGAGTACGGCAGCGTGGTCCAGAAGATCGCACTGAACTTCCAGGCTCACGCCGCCGCCACTGGCGGAGCCGAGGCTGACGCCGGAGCTGATGCTGGAGCCGACGCGGATGTGAACGCCGAAAACTAGCAGCGCAGTGCAACGGATGGCCGGAAGCGAACCGCTTCCGGCCATCCGTCTGCCCGGTGCCCGCGCCATAATGGCGCCATGGCCGAAAACAAGACACAGCCGACGGATGCCTCCGTCGCGGACTTCCTCGATGCCGCGACCCCCGCCCGCCGCCGCGAGGACGGCAAGGCGCTCGACGCGCTCTTCCGCGAGGTGACCGGCGAGGACCCGGTCCTGTGGGGTCCTTCGATTGTGGGCTACGGGAGCTATCGCTACGTGTCGCCCGCGAACCCGCGCACCCGCGGCGACTGGCCGAAGACGGGGTTCTCCCCGCGCAAGGCGCAACTGTCCATCTACGGGCTCAAAGACCTCCCCGAGGGGGCCGCGCTCCTCCCGCAGCTCGGCGCGTACACGGAGGGCGCGGGGTGCGTCTACGTCAAGAAGCTCGACGACATCGACCTCGACGTGTTGCGGCGGCTCGTCGCGATCGCCTGGTCCCGGGGCGACGACCCGGCGCCGACTGCATGACGGGGCGCGCGATCGCTCTCGCGCAGGGCATGTCGCGCACGAGCGTGCTGGCGGTGTTCGACGCCGCCGAGAATGCCGGTCTGGGCTCAATTGACAGGAGCTTTCCTCAATTTAGAGCAGCGACGCCGAAGAACCGAAACCAGTCAGCAGCACCCGGACTTCTAAAAGATCCGGCTGGAGCGTACTAATAGTCGCCGCCGACCGGTTAGCCTAGCGGGAAAGCGTTGATGGTCGGTCCGCGTCCATGAACCGCGTTACCCACCAAGCCAGCCGAGGGGACACATGCCGCAGCAGCTCTGCATATGCGGACACAAGCGCGAGGCGCATGAGCACTACCGGCCGGGCTCCGACTGCGCGCTCTGCCCGCCTGGCGCGTGCACGCATTTCCGTGCGGTACGCCGATCAACCCGAAAGCAACGCTCCGGCGACCAACCGCCGAGCGCCACAACTCCCGAATAGACCCGTACCGATAGAGGCCCGGGGAACCGCCAACCGGTTCGGGCGCAGGGAGCTCAGGGGCGGAATACGGTCACATCGCCCGAGTGCCAGTTCGCTGCCAGCAGGGTGGGCGCTCCCGCGCCGAACAGATCCGCCACCGTGATGGCGAAGGGAGTGAGCTGGGCGGGGATCGCGACAGCCGCGCCGAATGACGTCGGCCCCGTCGCGAAGAGGACCGACAGCGAGGTCGGCTCCGAGCCATCCGGGTAGTTGCCGTGCGTGTTCGCGGTCACGATGTCCAGCAGGCCGTCGCCGTTGAGGTCGGCGACCGCCGACGCCTTCGGACCCGGGCCGACATCGAAGAAGACCGTCTCAGCGAACGTCCCGTCGGCCTGACCTCGCAAGAGCCCGACGGCGTTCGCGTTCTCCGCGGTGACCAGCAGGTCGGCGTGCCCGTCCGAATCGAAGTCGGCGAGCTGGATGTTGTGCGGACCGAGCCCGGACCAGTACTCGACGGGCGGTTGGAACGACCCCGCCCCGTCGTTGAGCAGCACCATCACCCGGTTCGAACCGTACGCCGCCACCGCCAGGTCAGACAGCCCGTCCCCGTTCAGGTCGGCCGACACGAGCGAGTGCGCGGCGTTGCCGGCGGCGAGCAGCTCGACCGCCGAGAACGTGCCGTCACCGAGTCCACGCAGGATGCCGACGTCGTCACCGCCCCAGCAGGCCACCGCGATGTCGACAATGCCGTCGCCGTCGAGATCAGCCACCTCCACCTCGTGGGGTCGCTCGCACGCCTCGTATGCTGCGCCCTCCGCGAAGGTGCCGTCCCCGTTGCCCAGGAACACCGTGACATCGATGCCGTCGAGCGAGTCCTGGTTCGCCGAGACGATGTCCACGACCCCATCGCCGTCCACGTCCGCCGCGGCAGCGTACTTCGGGAACGTGCCCGGTCCCGTCGACAGGTGAGTCACCACGGGGAACTGACCGGGGCCGTCCGCAACCGCAACCGCGATGGCGTCCAGGCCCGGAACCGCCGCGACGACGTCGAGCACGCCGTCGCCGTCGAGGTCGGCCGTCGTCACCGAGTGCGTCCGCGAACCGGTCGCGATCGTGCTGTCCAGGCTGAACGGCGGCTCCGTCGTCGGGTCGGTCGGCTCGCCAAGGGTGGTGCCGTTGCAGGCCAGGCGCGCGTCGGCCCAGACCGCGTGGTCCCAGTACGTGTTGTCGCCCGAGTCCCCGACCTGCAGCGTCAGCGTGGTCACACCGGCCACGTCCACAATCACCGGGACGCCGGCATCCCCACCGGAGACCACCGGCGACGTGTACAACGGAAGCCCGTCACCGAGCACCGTGAACACCACCGTGCCGTTCCGACCCACCGTGTCATCGACCCCGAGCACCGCACCGAACTGGGAGCAGCTGCCACCCAGCACCACCGACGCGCTCGACGCCGCATGCACACCCAGGCCACGCGCGAACGCAGCACCCGCGATCGTGATCGGCACACCATCACCGGCCACA
>DATISQ010000098.1:0-16868 GCA_035581905.1 Cryobacterium sp. | reverse complement strand
CTCGAGTGGATCGACAAGGCCGCCTACGCCTGCGCGGTGGGCTGGAGCGCCTCCGACACGGTCACCGCCTACGTCGGCAATGTGCACTTCACCCGGCCGATCAAGCCCGGCAACCTGGTCGAGGTGCACGCCCGCATCATCCATACCGGACGCACCAGCATGCACGTGCTCGTCACCGTCGAGACCACGGATGTACGCGCCCGAGAATACAGTCCGGCGACCCACTGCATCCTCGTCTTCGTCGCGGTCGACAACGCCGGGACGCCGCAGGAGGTGCCCCGGTTGGTGCCCTCCTCCGACGTGGACCGCGAGCTGCAGCAGAACGCGACCGCCCGGCTCGAGCCGCGCAAGCGCATCCAGACTGTCATGCGGTCACAGGAATATACGGATGACGGCAGCACGCCGCGCACGGTGTTCCGTTTCCTGGCGGCCCCCGCCGACGCGAACTGGGGCGGCAACGCCCACGGCGGCACTGTGATGCGGTGGATCGACGAGGCCGCGTTCGCGACGGCGGCGGCCTGGAGCTCCGAGGCGGCCGTGGCCGTCTACTCGGGCGGCATTCATTTCTACCGGCCGATCCAAATCGGGCACATCGTCGAAGTGGATGCCCGGCTCATCCACGCCGGCAAGCGCAGCATGCACATCAGCATCCGGGTGCGCTCCGGCAGCCCGCGCGCGCCGCACGACCTGCGGCTCACGACGCAGTGCATGAGCATCTTCGTCACGATCGGGCCCGACGGTCAGGCCGAACCGGTGGAGCCGCTGACGCTGCTCACCGCGGAGGACCGGCGGCTGGACCAGCACGCCCGGGACCTGATGGACCTGCGTGCGCCGCTGGTCATGATGCCCGTCGACCACCTGCGCCAGCCCTAGCCACTGCTCCAACGCCTGCCCTGGCCCCGGCCCCGAGCCGAGCGAGCCGGATTACGCTGTGCGAATTCGACGGAGATTTTTACCCGATTCGCACCTGAACACACCGAAAGAGCGCTTTCGCAGAAGAATCTCCGTCGAATTCGTTCGGCACCGGTTTCGGTGAGGTGAAGGCGTCGCGGACCGGTCAGGCGTCCGTGCCGGCGAACGGATCGGCGAACGGATCGGCCTTCTTCGGCTCCACGGGGTTCTTCGACAGCTCGTTCGCGGCGGCCAGGGCGGCGCGCTCGCTCCTGGGGAGCCGCGCAACATAAGCGCGTTTGAGCTCGGCCCAGCGGGGCATCGACACCTGGTTGGCAGGTACCTCGTCGGCGTGATCGGTGGGATCGGTGCGGTCGGCCATAATGCTCAACGTCGCTCGTCAGCTTGGACGGCGCTCGGCGCGGACCGGCGGGACAGGAACTCCCGCTTCAGGGCCGCCCAGCGCAGCAGGGATACGGAGTGGATAACAGTGGATTCGGATGTATCAGCCAAGGGTTCTCTCAGTTTCAAACGTGATCTGAACGGCACGCCGCTGAGCCTGGTTCAATAAATAAGCGATCGAGATTGACACGGTCGAACATCGGGATCTGTCACGGTTTAGCATCGAGATGAGCACCGACCCACCACCATCAGTGGACGGGATCGCAACTCGACTATTATACCGCGTCCCCCTCATGGCCCACCAGCCGCCCAGATGTTCCCGCTAGAGTCAACCGGATGCACCCGACTCTCCCCGTCATCAAAACCGCCGCCACGACCCCGAACGGGCTCGGGATGGCACCCCTCACGGGTTTCGTGCAGGTGCGCGGCGCCCGGGAGAACAACCTCCGGAACATCGATGTCGACGTTCCCCGGGATGCCATCGTCGCCTTCACCGGGGTCTCCGGCTCCGGCAAGTCCTCGCTGGCGTTCGGCACCATCTTCGCGGAAGCCCAGCGCCGGTTCCTCGAGTCAGTCGCGCCCTACGCGCGTCGGCTGATCCAGCAGGGCCACACTCCGCAGGTCGACGAGATCGCCGGGTTGCCCCCAGCTGTGGCCCTGCAGCAGCGCCGGGGCGCGCCGAGCTCCCGGTCGAGCGTCGGCACCCTGACCACCCTGTCCAACTCACTCCGGATGCTCTATTCCCGTTCTGGCATATACCCGACGGATGCCCCGCGTCTCGAATCCGACTCCTTCTCTCCCAACACCGTGGCCGGCGCCTGCCCGCGGTGCCACGGCCTCGGCACGGCCCACACCGTGACCGAGGCAACCCTCGTGCCGGACCGGAGCCTGAGCATCCGTGACGGCGCCATCGCGGCCTGGCCGGGAGCCTGGCAGGGAAAGAACCTGCGGGACATCCTGATCACCCTCGGCTATGACGTGGACACCGCCTGGCGCGACCTGCCGCGGGATGCGCGCGACTGGATCCTCTTCACCGAGGAGCAGCCGGTGGTGGAGGTCACCCCGCAGCGCGACCGCATCGCCAAGCCGTACCAGGGCCGGTTCTGGAGCGCGAAAAGCTACGTGCTGCACACCCTGGCCGACTCGAAGAGCCAGAGCCAGCGGGAGCGCGCGTTGCGCTTCGTCGAATCCGGTCCGTGCCCGGTCTGCGACGGCAGCGGCCTCACGCCCGCGGCCCTGGCCGTCACGGTGGCCGGTCGCTCGATCGCCCAGCTCAACCTGCTGCCGCTGGCCGGTCTCGCCGAACTCCTGCGAACGACGCTCCAGCCCGGCGGTGCCGCCGGCACCGCCGAACCCACCAAGGCCGCCGAGCCGCACGCCGTCGAGCCCACGGAGGCCGCCCTCACCCTCACCGGGGACCTGCTCGGCCGCATCGAGGTGCTGCTCGAGCTGGGCCTGGGCTACCTGAGCCTCGGGCGGGCCACACCCACTCTCTCCCCCGGCGAAATGCAGCGCCTGCGCATCGCCACCCAGCTGCGCTCGGGCCTGTTCGGTGTGATCTACGTGCTCGACGAACCCTCGGCCGGGCTGCACCCGGCCGACGCCGAACCGCTGCTGCTCGTGCTGGAGCAGCTGAAGGCATCCGGCAATTCGGTCTTCGTCGTCGAGCACAATATGGACACCGTGCGCCGGGCCGACTGGGTCGTCGACGTGGGGCCGCTGGCCGGGGCCGGCGGCGGCGACGTGCTCTACAGCGGGCCCATCGACGGCCTGGCCGATGTGCCGGAGTCGGTCACCCGGCAGTTCCTGTTCCCAGCCGGGCCGGAGACGGGGCCCGCCGTGCCGGTGTCGGCCGCGCCCCAGCGCGCCCCGCTACGCACGCCCGCAGACTGGCTGAGCCTGCACGGGGTCACCCGGCACAATCTCCGCGGCGGCGACGCGAGCTTCCCGCTCGGGGTGCTGACCGCGGTGACCGGCGTGTCCGGTTCGGGCAAGTCCACCCTGGTCAGCCAGGTGCTGGCGGATGCCGTGCGGCTTGCGCTGCATCCGGACGCCGACGCATCCGTCGCCTCTGACCCGGACGGGGTCGCCGACGAAGCCGCCGACGAAGCCGGCGGCTCCGAGCCGCGGGCGCGTGTCGACCGCATCACTGGGCTGGACGGCGTGGACCGGCTGGTGCGCGTGGACCAGAAGCCCATCGGCCGCACTCCGCGCTCCAACCTGGCCACCTACACCGGGCTTTTCGACGCGGTGCGCGCGACCTTCGCCGCCACCGAGACGGCTCGCAGCCATGGCTATGGCGCCGGACGGTTCTCCTTCAACGTGCCCGGCGGCCGCTGCGAGACCTGTCTCGGTGAGGGCTCGGTGAGCGTCGGACTGCTCTTCCTGCCGGGCAGCTACACGCCGTGCCCGGCCTGCCAGGGCTCCCGCTACAACCCGGAGACCCTCCAGGTGACCTACCGGGGCAAGTCCATTGCCGAGGTGCTCGGACTGAGCGTCGAGGAGGCAGCCGGCTTCCTCGCCGACGTGCCGGCCGCGGCCCGCAGCCTCGCCACCCTTCGGGAGGTCGGGCTCGGCTACCTCCGTCTCGGCCAGCCGGCCACAGAGCTCTCCGGCGGAGAGGCGCAGCGGATCAAGCTCGCCACCGAGCTGCAGCGCGCCCGCCGCGGCCACACGATGTACCTGCTCGACGAGCCGACCACCGGCCTGCACCCCGCGGATGTCCGCCTCCTGCTGGCCCAGCTGGGCCGCCTCGTCGACGCCGGCAACACGGTGATCGTCGTCGAGCACAACCTCGATGTGGTGGCCGCCGCCGACTGGGTGATCGACCTGGGTCCGGCCGGCGGCGATGCGGGCGGCGAGATCGTGGCGACCGGAACCCCGGATGCCGTCGCGCGGCATCCGCGGAGCCGCACCGCCCCCTACCTGGCCCGCCGCCTCGCCGCTCGCTAATCGCGCTGCACTCCGCCGATCCGTGAGCGACGCCCCTCACCACGGCGGCCGGACAGGGGCGAAATCCACGGTTCGGCGCGTGCCATAGATTGGGAGGCGTACTTGTCGGCGCAAAGGAGCTCTCATGACTGGTTGGCGGATCCGCGACTTTCACTCGGATGACCTGGACGGCATCCTCCGCCTCTGGGAAGAGATCACGGCCGCGAAAACGGAGCCCGTCTACGGTTTGTCCGAGGTGCTGGCCTCCTGCCAGAAGGATGACGCCGTGATCGCCCTGGCCGGCGACGAGGTCATCGGGGCCGCCGTGGGCCGGGCCGCCCACGCCCAGGGCTGGGTCGTCTTCCTGGCCACCGCGCAGCGCCACCAGGGTCGCGGCATCGGCACGGCCCTGCTGGCCGCCCTCGAGAAGAAGATGTCGCGGCACGCGTTGACCAAGCTGTCCGCGCTGATGCCCGAAACGGCCACCCGCGTCGACGCCTTCGAGAAGCGCGGCTTCGAGGTCAAGCATCACCTGCGCTACTTCGAGCGGCACATCCCGGTGCAGCGCGAGGAGCTGCGCTCACTCAGCGAACTGGGCGGGCGCATCCTGCCGCGCGACCTCTGGGAGGGCGTCGGCGGCATGCGCACCGAGAAGGAGCTGCTCGAACGCCGGCTGGTCATGCCGCTGGCCAAGCCGGACATGGCCGACCAGTACGGCGTCGTGCCGCCGAAGGCGGTCGTGCTCTTCGGACCTCCCGGGACCGGCAAGACCACCTTCGCCAAGGCCATCGCGTCGCGCCTGGAATGGCCGTTCGTCGAGGTGTTCCCGTCGCGCCTCGCGGCCGACCCCAAGGGCCTCGCCGGCGCGCTCCGGGAGACCTTCCTGAAGATCTCCGAGCTGGAGCACGCGGTCGTCTTCATCGACGAGGTCGAGGAGATCGCGGCGCAGCGCGGCGGCGAACCGCCGTCGGCCCTGCAGGGCGTCACCAATGAGCTGCTCAAGATCATCCCGGCCTTCCGCGAGCAGCCCGGCCGCCTCCTGGTCTGCGCCACGAACTTCATCCGCGCCCTCGATTCCGCTTTCCTCCGGCACGGGCGCTTCGACTACGTCATCCCGATCGGACTTCCGGATGTCGCCGCTCGCCAGGCCATCTGGGAGCGCTACATCCCGGACGGCATGAAAAGCACGGTCGACCTCGACGCTCTGGTCACCGCCAGCGACGGGTTCTCACCGGCCGACATCGAATACGCCGCCCGGCGCGCGTCCCAGCAGGCACTGGAACGCGCGCTGTTCGAGGGGGCGGACGAGTCGACTCCCGGAGGCCCGGGCACCGAGGACTACCTGGCCGCGATCCGGTCGACCCGCACCACCGTGTCTGCTCAGGTCGCCAGCGAATTCCTGGAGGACATCGAACGGCTCGCCCGGCTCTGACCCTGGACGACTTCGACCAGGGTGGCCTCGAGGACCCGGCGGCCGTCGCCGGCGAGATCGGCCGCGACCGCTGTCCCCACCGTGACCGCCGCCGGCCTCCTCTCCCACGTCAACGACGCATCTCCGTCGTCGGCTTTGCGGGCGTCCTCCTTCTGAATATCGTGATCTAACATGGTCGAGAATCAGCAGCCCGTGCTCGTGATCATGGGGATCTCCGGGTCCGGCAAGTCCACCGTGGCGGGGCTCCTCGCCGGCCAGCTCGGCTGGGACCTCGAAGAGGGCGACGACCTGCATCCGCAGGAGAACATCGACAAGATGTCCGCCGGTCTGCCGCTGAACGACGAGGATCGCGCGCCCTGGCTCGACACGGTCTCGTCGTGGATCATCGAGCACACCCTGGCCGGGGTGCCGGGCATCATCACCTGCTCGGCGCTCAAGCGCCGCTACCGCGACGTGCTGCGCGAGCACAGCGTGATCTTCGTGCACCTGACCGGGTCGACGGACCTGATCGGGCGCCGGCTGGCCACCCGCCACGAGCACTACATGCCGACATCCCTGCTCGATTCGCAGGTGGCCACCCTCGAGGCGCCCGGTGCCGACGAGTGCGCGATCTCCATCGACGCGGGCCGCGCACCGGCCGAGGGGGCCGCCGAAATCGTGCGGCGGCTCGGGCTCACGCCCCGGCCCGGCTCGTCGAGCCTGGGCGCGCCGGAGCCCGGCACATCCTCCGTACCGGGGTCGCGAACGAATTCCTGACTGGGCCTGGCGAGTGTCGGCGGCATGAACTACACTCGCAGAATCGAATAGATGTTCGAGAAAACAAGGGAGCCACGCATGCCTCAGATCATTGACGCAGTCGTCGACGTGGAGCTGTCCGTCGACGGCGACCCGCGCGCGTTCATCTGGAACCGGTTCGAACACACCGTCATCGGCCAGCCCCAGGCGATCTTCACCCGCACCCGATGGTGGGAGAACGCCGGCGGCGTTCCGTCCCGCATCGACACCGAACTCTGGCGTCTCGACGCCTCACGCGGCGACGAGGAACAACACCGCTACGACCTGCGGCGCGACACCGACGGGTCGTGGGTGCTCGCCCTCGACTGGGGGTGAGGCCGCTCCCAGCGTGCGCCGATCCGCCCGGGTATACCCTGATGGGGTATCCCCGGCGAGCGAGCGACCGGCCGGATGCCCAGACCACAGTTCGGACGGAGGCGGCATGCTGCACACGCGCGATGCGATCTCATTCCGCGGTGGCCGCCGGGTATTCCACTCCGCCGTCCTGGCGGCGCTCACGATGGCCGCGATGCTGCTCTGCCTGCTCGCCGTGCACTCGGCCGGCACCGGGCACGGTCCGGGCCACGGGTCGGGCCACAGCCTGTCCGCAGCGCCGACACCGACCGCGGCGCTGACAACGGCAACGGCAACGGCCGCGATGGCAGCCGGCGCCCATTCCGTGGCCGCGCACACCGCAGCCTCCGCCGCGACTGTCGCTGCGCCTCTCGGCGCCTCCGTCACGGGCGCCCTGCTCGAGCGAATCGCGCCCGCCACCGCGACCGTGGTGGCCCTGGCCGCCGGCACCAGCAGCAGCGCGGACACGCACGCGATGTCCGGCATGGCCGCCCTCTCGATGACCTGTTCCCTGCTGCTCGTCCTCGGCGCACTGATTCTGCTGTCCCGGCGACCGTCGGCCTGCCGCCGCCTGCTCGAAGCCGGCGGGTTCATCGTCGGCTCCTTCCGGGCAATTCCGCTGCACCTGCACCGGCCCAGCCTCACCCTGCTCTCCATCAGCCGCATTTAGGCCGAAACCCTCGCCAGCGCACCCCACCGGGCTGCGCGGCCCGGCCGTACCCCGGCCCCCGGTTTCTCACCCTTTTTTGTCGACGAATGGAACACCAATGCTCAGAACCGCCCGCACCCTCCGCACCTCGCTGCTCGCCGCCGCCGCGCTCACCACGGCGCTCACCCTCAGCGCCTGCGGCAGCACGACCGACGCCCCGGCCGCCGAAACCGGCGGGTCCACCGCCACCGCCTCCGCCGCCAACACCGCGGATATCGAGTTCGCCCAGATGATGATTCCCCACCACGAGCAGGCCGTCGCGATGAGCGACGACCTCCTCGACAAGCCGGGCACCGACCCGCGCGTCGTCGCCCTGGCCACCGAGATCAAGGCCGCGCAGGAGCCCGAGATCACCCAACTGACCGACTGGCTGGGCGAGTGGGGCGCCGACACGGGCGGCATGTCCGACATGAACCACGGCACCGACGGCATGATGAGCGAGGCCGACATGATGTCGCTGGCCAACGCCTCCGGCACCGACGCCGACCGGGTGTTCCTCGAGCTGATGATCCTGCACCACGAGGGCGCGATCGCCATGGCGCAGACGCACCTCGATGAGGGCAGCAACGCCGACGCCCAGGCGCTCTCGGCCGCCATCGTCGCCTCGCAGTCCGCCGAAATCGCCGTCATGACCGACCTCCTCACCGAGTTCTGACGATGACGACTCCCCGGAGAACCCTCCGCCTCGGCGGCGCCGCCGTGATCACCGTCGGCCTCGCGGCCGCGCTGGCCGGTTGCGCGCCCAGTCCGGCTGCTCCGGCAACCGGCACATCCACCACCACCACGGCTGCCTTCGAACACATCCACGGCCTCGGCGCCGACCCGTCCACCGGGGCGACCTACGCCGGCACGCACCAGGGCGTGTGGCAGATCCCGACCGGCCTGCTCCCCGACAGCTACCTGGCCGGCGCGCCGGATGCCGGGCTCACCCGGCCCACCCGGCACGCCGGCCCGGTCTTCGACGCCATGGGCTTCACGGTGGCCGCGCCGGGCCTGCTGCTGGCGTCCGGGCATCCGGGCTCCGACACGTCCACGTTGTCGGCCCCGAACGTGGGACTGATCAGCAGCACGGATGCGGCGGCCACCTGGACGAACGTCTCCCTCGCCGGCGAGACCGACTTCCACGACCTCGATGCGGTGACCCTTCCCTCAGGAGCACTGCGGGTCTACGGCTACGACGCCGCCGACGGCCTGGTCAGCATCAGCGACGACGACGGAGCCACCTGGGCCTCCGGGGCCGCGGTGGCGCTGCGCGACCTTGCCGCCGACCCGGCGAACCCCGAGCAGGTCTACGCGACCACCGAGGACGGTCTCGCCCGCAGCGACGACGCCGGACGCACGTTCGCGCCGGTCCCCGGCGCGCCGATGCTCTACCTGATTGACGTTCAGGATGCCGCGGCCGGTGGCAGCATCGTCGGCATCGACCCGGGCGGCGTGCTCTGGCACCAGGAGGCCCGCGGCGGAACCTGGACCCGCGGAGGCCAGACCGAGGGCAGCCCGGAGGCCTTCACCTTCGTCGGCGGCAGTGCGCCCTGGCTCCTCGCCGCCGACCAGCGCGGGGTCGTCGCGAGCGACGACTTCGGCCTCACCTGGACCGTGCTCGTCGCGGCCCAGGCCTAGCCCGGTGCGACGGATGTTCGAACTCAGCCTCGGGGACATACTCGCAGTGACGGAAAAGCCGTCTGCCACGGAAGGAGACCGATCATGATGTGGGGTTACGACGGCGGTATGGGCTGGACCTGGCTCTTCGGCCTGATCACCATCATCAGCATCATCACACTCATCGTGCTGGCCGTGCGCCTGTCGGCCGGGACCAACGACCGACGCGAACCGGGCCCGCCGCCCGGCCCTCCAGGGCGCAGCCGGGCCCGCCAGATCCTCGACGAACGCTTCGCGGCCGGCGAGCTGACCCAGGAGCAGTACCTCGAGCAGGTCCGGGTCCTCGGCGAGGGCCCGGTGTGAAACCGCTCAGCCGCCGAGCCGCACTCACCCTCGGCGGCCTGGGAGTGGCCGGCACCGTCGTCGGCGGGGCCGGGTTGCTCTGGAGCCGCCAGGCCGACCCGTCCCTCGACCCTGACGCACCCCGGGCGCCGCTCTCCGGGTATGCCGACGGCGAGCCGCTGCGCCAGCCGCCCGAGTTGCGGAGCACCGACGGGCTGCTCGAGGTGCAACTGGATGCCGCTCCCGGCCCGGCCGAGGTCGGCGGCCGCACCCTGACGGTCCTCGCCTACAACGAGGGGCTGCCCGGCCCGACCCTGCGCGTACGGCCCGGCGACCGGGTCAGGGTGCGCCTGCGGAACGGGCTCGCCGAGCCCACCAACCTGCACGTGCACGGCCTGCACGTCTCCCCCGCAGACAACGCCGACAACCCGTTCGTCATGGTCGAGCCCGGCGCCGAGTTCGACTACGACTACCGACTGCCGCGCGACCACCCGCCCGGCCTGTTCTGGTACCACCCGCATCACCACGGGCTGGTCGCCGACCAGATCTTCGGCGGTCTGTACGGTGCCATCCTCATCGACGACTCCGAGCCCCTTCCGGTGGCCCGCGAGCGCCTGCTGGTGATCTCCGACATCACCCCGGACGGCGCCGGCGGCGTTGCCTCGGCCAGCCGGGCCGACCGGATGCGCGGCCGCGAGGGCCGTCTCGTGCTGGTGAACGGCCAGCTGAAGCCGAGCATCGGCATCCGCCCGGGCGAACGCGAACGCTGGCGCATCGTCAATGCCTGCGTCTCGCGGTACCTGCGGCTGAACCTCGACGGCCAGGAGATGCAGCTGCTCGGCCTCGACGCCGGCCGGTTCGAGACGCCCCGAGACGTGGAGGAGGTCCTACTCGCGCCCGGCAACCGCGCCGACCTGCTGGTCACCGCGGCCGCAGGCACCCCCGGCAGCACCACCTCGCCAACCCTCCGCGCGCTGCCCTACGACCGGGGCAGCATGGGCATGGGCGGCATGATGGGCGGCGGCGGCTCGCCCCAGACGGTCGACCTCGCCACCGTGACCGTGTCCGGCGAACCGGAGCCCGCAGCATCAGCCGTTCCCCGCCGGCCGGCGCCGCGCGACCTGCGCGGGGTCGCGGTCACGGCCCGCCGCGAACTGGCCTTCGCCATGGGCATGGGCGGCGGGGGCGGAATGAGCTTCACCATCAACGGCGAGTCGTTCGACGGCAACCGGGTCGACACGACGGTGCAGACCGGCACCGTCGAGGAATGGCTGCTGTCGAACTCGAGCCCGATGGACCATCCGGTTCATCTGCACGTCTGGCCGATGCAGCTGATCGAGGACAACGGCCGGGCCGTCCAGAACGCCCAGTGGCAGGACGTGGTCAACGTGCCGGCCGGCGGCACCGCCCGGGTGCGCATCGCTTTCGACGATTTCCCGGGCCGCACGGTCTACCACTGCCACATCCTCGACCACGAGGACAACGGCATGATGGGCGTGATCGAGGCCCGCGGTCCCGCCGCGCGCGACTCCGGTTGAGCCCGACGCCGGCCGACCCGCCGCCGCCGAACACACCCCCACCACCACACTCCCAGCCTCTTCGCCGCCACCCCGGGGTCTTACAGGCTGCCCACTTAGACTTATCCGGAAAGAATAGAAGGACATGAAGCACACTGGTTTAGTCCGGCGCACAGCGCCGGTTGCGGTCGAAGACGGCCGCCTCACTGATTTCGCTTACCTCGCCCCCGGTGCGGTCTACCTCGACTCCGCCTGTCAGAGCCTCCGGCCGCAGCCGGTCATCGACGCCCTGTCCGAGTACTACACGGAGTACAACGCCTGCGGCGGTCGCGTGAAGTACGCCTGGGGCACCCGCGTCGACCGGGAGGTGCAGGACGCCCGCCGGGCCGTGCTCGACCTGTTCGGCCTGTCGGGCCGCAGCCACGCGGTCTCCTTCACCCTCAATACCACCTTCGGCCTCAACCTGCTGCAGCAGCTGCCACAGGGCCGGTTCGGTCGGGTGGTCACGAGCCACATCGAGCACAACTCGGTCTTCCTGCCCACCATGACGGCGGCCACCCGACTGGGCGTGCCCCGCCTGGTGCTCGACCGGGCAGCAGACGGCGCCCTGGCCTACCAGCCGGCCCAGCTCGAACGCGCGGTCGTCGTCGTCAACGTGGCCTCGAACATCGACGGCCGCCTGCTCACCAACCTCACCGACCTGGTGCGCGACACCCACGCCCACGGCGGCATCGTCATCCTCGACGCCGCCCAGGCCATGGCGCACGAACGCACCCTGTTGGCCAAGACCGAGGCCGACGCCATCTGCTTCTCCGCCCACAAGATGTACGGCGCCAGCCTCGGGGTGGTCGTGGCCACCCACGAGCTGCTCGGTTCCCTCGAACTCACCTTCGTGGGCGGTGGCATGGTGGCGGATGTCCGCGAAGACTCCTACGACCTGCTGGCCAACGACCCGGGCGCCCTGCTGGAACCCGGACTGCAGGCCTGGGGCGAGATCATCGCCCTGCACCGTGCGATCGACTGGCTGGGACAGGTGCGCCCCGGCGGCCGGCCCGCGGCCGAGCACATCGAGGGGCTCTCCCAGCGCCTCTTCGAGGGCCTCGGTGACATCCCCGGACTCACCCTGGTCAACACCGAGGCCAGCCCGGTGATCAGCGTCTACGCGCCGAAGCAGGATTCGCACCGGCTCGCGGTATTCCTCTCCCAGTCGCAGATCATGGTGCGCAGCGGCTACTTCTGCGCCCACCACTATCTGAAGGACCAGCTCGGGCTGCCGCCGCTGCTGCGCTTCTCGCTCGGGCTGCATTCGACCACGGCCGATATCGATCAGGCCACCCAGGCCCTCGCGCGCCTCATGAAAGGCCTCTCCTAAGTGTTCTGCATTGCCGCTTTCATCGTTCTTGTGCTCATGGCGGCCGTGTCGGCCCGCTACCGCCGCTACCTCGGCAAGGCCTGGAACTGCACCCTCCGCCGCGTCACGTTCCGTCCCTGCGACACCACCTTCAAGCAGGACATCAAGGATCACCTGCTGGCGCCGCTGGCGGTGCGCCGTCCGGGGCTGGTCGGCCCGGCATCCGTCGCCCTGGAGGTGGTCGCGCTGCTCGTGGTGCTCACCACCGTCTGGAGCGCCTACGTCGTGGTCAAGAGCGGCGTGAACCTCTACGTCTACGGCACCTGCAACAAGCAGGATTCCGCGTCCTGCAGTTTGGGCGCCGAGGCCTGCGCCATCCCCGACCAGACCCCCACCTTCGGTGAATCGCTGCTGTCCGGCGACGTGATCGGCGCCTTCGGCAACGACTTCGCCAGCCTCGGGGAGACGTTCTCCGCGATCCCCGCCCGCATGCAGAACTGGGACGCCGAGGAGTACCTGCCGGCCAACGCCAGCTACCTCAACGCCTATGACACGGAGAAGGAGACCGCTCTCGAGGTGATCGACCCCGGCTGCACCTACTGCCTGGAGCTGTTCAACAACATCGAGGAGGCCGGCTTCGACGACCGGATGAACCTCACCTACATCGCCTACCCGATCGCCTCCGCCGACGGCTACAAGTTCAAGAACTCGCTGCTCGTCACCCAGTACCTCGAGGCCCTGCGCCTCAACCCGCTGGACGGCGCGGCGACGCCGGTCGACTGGGAGATCCTGCGCCGGATCTACACGGAAGACAACGACCAGGGGGTGTCCTGGCAGAGCGTGTTCAACGGCGCCGAACCGGATGCCGCCACCGCGCTGCTGCAGGACTGGTCAGCCGAGTTCGGCCTCAGCCCGGAAGAGGTCACCACCGTGGCATCCGTCGCCGCCTCCGCCGAGGTCGCCGACATCATCGCCGCCAACACGCAGATGGTGGAGGAGCGCATTCACACCGTGAAGATCCCCTCGATCATCTTCGAGGGCCGCCGGCACGACGGCCTGGTCTCGGTCGACGACCTGAAGTAGCCCCCGCCGAACGCCGCCGAGCCGCGAGCAACGCCCCTGAAAAAGCAGAAAAGAGGGACGGAACTCACGGCTCGGCGAGGTTTTGAGGGGTGTGTGAGGCTAGACCGGCTTCAGCACCATCAGCACGACGACGGCCACCAGGAGCAGCGAGGCGATGCCCGAGCCCATGGCGACCCGGGAGTAGCCGGCGACCTTGGTACCGGCGATCCGGGTGCCGCTGGCGGACTGCTCGGCGAGAAACTCCGAGGCCGACTTCATGGCCGGGATCACCAGGAACAGGCTGATGGCGAGGGCCGCCACGTAGAGCACGATCGACAGCCAGATCCAGGTGGAGGCGAAGGAGGCGTCGGCCCGGAAGGGCAGCGCGCCGAACCCGAAGAACACCACCAGGACCGACAGCAGTGTGAAGATGTTGGTCGACTTCGCCAGTGCGGCCACCTGGCCGGCCTCGCCGGCGCGGATGGCGCGCATCGCGGACATGGGGAGAATGGCCATGGGCCCGACGATGAAGACGCCGGTGACAATGTGCAGGGTACTGAGCAGGGTTTCCATTGCTTCAGCGTATGCCCCCGCCGTCCGCTCGCCCCTGAACCGACACGTTTGAGGGGTCTGCGGCGGGGCCCGCACCCCTCAAAGCTGTCGTTTCGAGGCCCGAACCTCGGGGTGCTCGTCGGGCAGGGCGTGCCGGGAGCCGGCGCGCAGCAGTACGAGGTTCTTCCGCTCCCAGTCCAGCACGGCCTGCCGCTGCGGGTCGAGCGCCCGCCCCTCCGCGCAGACCGCCGTGGTGCGCCCGCAGACGCAGGCCAGAGGCTTGCCTTCCACGGCGTGGTGCAGCTGCCCGATCCGCCAGAGCACGGCCATCGCCCAGTCCAGCTGGCGGTGCGCGAGCTCGGTCTTCCGCTCCGCGCGCCGCACCCGGTCGCTCTCGAGGAGCGCGCGCACCCCGGCGCTCTTCGTGCGGTCGGACTCGCCGGCCACGACGCCGCGCAGCTCCGCCACCTGCGCGGTGAGTCCGTCGATCACCGCCTGCTGCTCGGCATCCGCCACCGCCGACTTCTCCGCGAACTGGCGGTGGTTCTCCTGCTGGTCGGCGTACTGCCCGACCCACAGTTTGATGTGCTCCGCGTCCCGGCGCGTGGCTTTCTCCGCCCCGAGGTGGTGCAGGCAGGATGCGCAGACCACCTGGTCGGTCGCCGAGGTGAACGTGAACGGCTGCAGCGACTGGCAGCAGAAGCACTGCGCCCGGATGGCCACATACAACGGATACGGGTGGGTCACGGTTGGTCCTTCGTTAGCATTCTTCAGCCTTACCGCCGAGCGTACCCAAGCGGAACAGTGACCGGGGAACCAGTGGTGGCGCCGGCTCCACCCGTGGGTTCAGCCGCCGACGGCGACGGATGCCGCGGGTCGCCCCGAGCCCCGGGCCGGCCCCTTCTCGCAGCATCCCACCGGGCACGCATCCGGCAACGGTCCGAGCGCGGCGAGCGCGCAGCGTTCCGGTGCCGTGGCCGGCGTCAGTCGCTCGAGCAACAGGTCGACGAGCCCCGTCACGAACGTCGGATGCAGGCCAGGGGTGGCCACCCGGGCAAACGCCAGGTCGTGTGCGGCGGCCGTGGCTGCCGCCTCGGTGTCGAGGTCCCAGGTGACCTCCATGTGGTCGGAGATGAATCCGATCGGCACCACCACAACGGCCCGGGTGCCGGCCGCGGCCAGCAGGGCGATCGCGTCGTTGACGTCGGGTTCGAGCCACGGCATACCAGGCGGACCCGACCGCGATTGGAAGGCCAGGGACCAGGGCGGTGTGGCGCCGGCCGCGGCGCCGTCGGCGGCTGCAGCGGGAACGCCGGCCATCACGACCTCGGCGACAGCCCGGTGCTGAGCCTCGTAGGCGCCGCCCGGACCGAAGGCTCCCTCGCGTGGGCCGCTGCGCTCGGCATCCGCCATCGGGATGGAGTGGGTCGTGAAGAGCACGTGCACATCGGTCGGGGCCAGGCCCTGCCGGGCGAATTCGACCAGGGCAGACCGCAGGCCCAGCACGAACGGAGCGACGAAACCGGAATGGTCGAAATAGGGGCGCACCGCATCGATGCGCACGGCGTCGCCGAGCCCGGTGGCGCGTTGCGCCTCGGCCAGGTCGTCCCGGTACTGCCGGCAGCTCGAGTAGGAGCTGTACGCGCTCGTCGTGAGCGCGAGCAGCCGGGTGTGGCCGGCCGCGACGGCCGCGGCAACGACGTCCGGCAGGTATGGAGCCCAGTTGCGGTTCCCCCAGTACACCGGCACGTCGGTGCCGCGGGCGGCCAATTCAGCCTCGAGCGCGTCGCGGAGGGCGCTGTTCTGGGCATTGACCGGGCTCACCCCGCCGGAGGCGCGGTAATGGGTGGCCACGGCCTCGAGGCGGGCCTCCGGGATCCCGCGGCCACGGGTGACGTTCCGGAGGAACGGGATGACATCTGCCTGACCCTCGGGGCCACCGAAACCGAGGAGGATCACGGCGTCGTAGCCGGCCGGCTCCGCGCCGGCCGGAGGCTCAGCCTCGAGCACCGAGGAGGCCGGCATCCGTGCCGGGCTGGAACGGGCAGGCCGGGTCTTCACCCAGCGGATCGCCACTCGACGCGAACGCGCGGGCTCGGGAGCCACCACACAGGTCCGAGTACTCGCAGCTGCCGCAGCGGCCGGTGAATTCCGTCGCCCGGATCTGTTTGAGAAGCGGGTTGTCCCGGTAGATCTCGGCGAGCGGGGTCGTGCACACATTGCCGAGGCCGAGCGGCAGGAACCCGGCCGGGTAGACCTCGCCGTCGTAGGCCACGAAGACGATGCCCTTGCCGTCGCGGGTCGACGCGGTCTGCGCCCGCGGCAAGCCCTCAGGCGGCCCCATCAGCGTTTCCAGCCTCTCGGACAGTGCGGTGTACGCTGCGCTGGTCGGCGCCGGGTCGCCGGCCCGCCGACGGGCGACGACGCGTCGGAAGAAGGGTGCCTCGACCGTGCGCACGATGAAGCCGTGCTGGGAGGCGTCGAAGAGGAAGTGGCAGATGTCCTCGTGCTCGTCCGGGGTCACGGCCTCGGTCGAGACGCCCCGGCCGACCTGGACGAGGAAGAAAACCTCCCAGATAGCGGCCCCCGCGTTCTTGATCAGCGACGCGACATCCGCGAGCTCCTCGACGTTGGCGCGCATGACGGTCGTGTTGACCTGAACGGTCAGGCCGGCGGCAGCCAGGGCGCGGATCGCGCCAACGGTGTCGTCGAAGTGGCCGGGGATGCCGCGCACGCCCTCATGGGTCTCGGCCACGGCCCCGTCGAGGCTGATCGACACCGCCTTGACCCCGCTCGCCACGATCCGTTCGATCATCTGCGGGGTCAGGGTCGGCGTGACCGACGGCGAGAGGGCCGTCGGCAGGCCGAGTCCGGTGGCGTAGTCGACGAGCTCGAACAGGTCGGGCCGCATCAGGCAGTCGCCGCCGGTGAGCACCAGGATCGGGTACGGAC
>DATISQ010000097.1:0-3718 GCA_035581905.1 Cryobacterium sp. | reverse complement strand
TGTGGTTGTCGAAGAGGCGGAAGAAGCCGTCGAGGCGGACATCGATGCTCGACGGCTGAATCATGTCGGCCTGGTATGGCTCCAGACGGATTCGTTCCGCGTTGATTTCAGCCTTGATATCGCGATCCGAGAGCAGCACGGGTCCAGCCTAACGGCCTGGACTTGATATGCTGGCACGGTTCCGGTGCGGGCTTGCCCGCAGAGCGGACATGCGGATGTAGTTCAATGGTAGAACTTCAGCTTCCCAAGCTGATAGCGCGGGTTCGATTCCCGTCATCCGCTCACTTTTCACCACGGTTGCGAGGGATGGCCCCGCGTCGGCGGCCTCCGGTATCGTCGACACCATGACCGACCCGACACTACGTATGCCGAACACCGTGCTGCGGGTGGTGCTCGACCTCGGCGTGCTGCCCCTGGACATCCCACCGCTGCCGCCCCGTTTCCGGCATCCGGAATTCGACGCCGACTATGACGACGAGGACCAGGTGGCCGGCATCTTCCTCGGCTTCGACGACGGGGAGTTCCACCTGGACATCCTGGACGAGGGCGTCGAATACCACTTCCACCATGCGGACGGCTCCTCCAGCGACGACAGTCCGTGGCCGGCCGCCGAGACCCAGGCCCTGGTCGACTGGGCGACCGGCTTCGTGCTGCACGTCGCCCCGCGCCTGCCCGATCTGCTGGAAGACGCGGATGAGGCCGCCGAATGGCACCATGTGGGGTTGCCGGTGTACTCCCGTGATTATGGGCCCGTGCCGCTCGAAATCATCGAGGTGGAGTTGGAGGGCGAGCAGCTGATGCTGCCCTGGCTCGGCTCCGGCCATATCGCCGATGAGCACCTCGAAGGACCCGACCACCCGATCGCGCTCCTCTGGAATCCGGTGCACGAAGAACCGGACACCCCGATCGCCCGGGTGTGGCTGAACCCCAAGACCGGGGAGCCGAAAGCGCGCGCGGAAGCGCGCGTGGACTGGGCGGCCGTGGGACTCACCAAACAGGAAGTCCTGTCCTGGGCGGAGAGCCTGTACCTGAACAACCACGTGATCGGCGACCCGGCCCAGATGATCATTCGGGCCGCCCTGGAACGCATGGCGGGGCTCGACCGCTAGCTTCCCGCATTCGAGGGCACGGGTGAGCGCCTCGTCCAGCCCCGCGTCAGCCCCGCGTCAGCCGCGCACCTCGTCAGCGGCGAGCGCCAGCTCCACGAATGCGCGCACCGCGGCCGACGCGCGACGCTTGCGCGAGGCCGCCAGGTACACCGTGAAGTCGGGCAGGTTCGCCACGCGGAGCCGGTGCACGTCGAGGGCGTCGAGTGCGGTGAATTCGGGCAACAGGGCAACGCCGAGGCCGTTGGTCACGTATTCGGCGGCGGTTCCGATGTCGGAGACCTCGATCATGACCCGACGCTCGAGGCCGGCAGCGGTGAAGGCCTCGTCCACGATCTGCCGGCTGGCGTAGCCAGGCGGCAGATCGATGAACTCCTCCGGCACGAGGTCGCCCAGTTGCACGGCCGGCGCGGAGGCGAGCCGGTGGCCCTTCGGCACCACCAGCACCATCGGCGATGAGGCGATCGGCACCGCCGTCAGCGCTGTCGGCGCCGGGCCGCTGAGGGAGAGGAAGGCCAGGTCGAGTTCGCCCGAGACGAGCTCGTCGACCAGCCCGGCCGAGCCCCGCCGGGCCGCGCGCAACCGCACGCCCACGCCCGGATGGCCGGCGCGGAAGAGCCCGAGCAGCCGGGGCACATTGACGAGCGTGACCGACGTCATCAGCCCGATCGCGATGGAACCGGTGATGGCGTGGGTGGTCTCCTGGGCGGCGTCACGAACCTCGTTCACGGCATCGAGGGCGTCGCGGACCTTCGGCAGCAGCAGCTCGCCGGTGGAAGTGAGTTTGATCTGGCGGCGGCTGCGGTCGAACAGTTCGACGCCCAGTTCACCTTCGAGCGATCGGATGCCGGCCGAGACGGCGGACTGGGCGATGGTGAGCCGGTCCGCGGCACGGGTGAAGCTCAACTCACCGGCGACGGCACTGAAGAATTCGAGTTGTCTCAGATCCATAGGCTCAAGCATCTCATTTACAGATTGTTTGCATCGCCACTCGGCGTTGTTTCTTATTGAACGAGCGGCAAGGATTGACGGGAGGCCGATTCAGAGCGACGAGCCGGGAGAGGCATCACAATGACCACCACTTCAGCTGTCCAGAGTGACGACGACACGACCGAGCTCACCCTCGCGCGCTCGGACGCCGGCATCCCCGCTGCGTCCACCCGCTCCGCCGAACGCGTGGTGGAGTGCCTGAAGGCCTACGGCGTGCAGTGGGTCTTCGGCGTTCCCGGCGCCAAGATCGACCCCGTCTACGACGCTCTCATCGACGATGGACCCGAGGTGATCGTGGTGCGTCACGAGCAGAATGCGGCCTTCATGGCTGCAGCCGTCGGGCGACTGAGCGGCCAGCCGGGCGTCGTCCTGGTGACGAGCGGGCCGGGCACCTCCAACCTCGCGACCGGCCTGCTGACGGCGACCACCGAGGGCGATCCGGTGGTCGCCCTGTGCGGCGCAGTTCCGCGCGCAGACCGGTTGAAGCGCACCCACCAGACCATGGATTCCGTGGGCATGCTGTCCGCGGTGACCAAGTCCGCGGGCGAGGTGAGTGTCGCAGACAACGTGCCGGAGGCCATCGCCAACGCGTTCCGCGAGGCAACCCAGGAGCCCAAGGGCGCCGCCGCTGTCGTGCTCCCCTACGACGTGCTCACCGACTCCACGACCGTGTCGATGAAGCAGCCGCACTGGGTGCCGCAGCTGGGCGCCGCACCGTCCGCGAGCGTGCGGCACGCTGCCGCCCTGCTGAAGGATGCGCAGTTCCCGGTCATCCTCGCCGGCGCGCGATCAGGCTCGGACCAGGCCGTCGCGGCCCTGCACCGCCTGCTGGGCGTCGCCGGGCTACCCGTCGTCGAGACGTTCCAGGCCGCGGGAGTCATCTCGCACGAGCTCGAAGAGCACTACCTCGGACGCGTGGGCCTGTTCCGCAACCAGCCCGGGGACATCCTTCTGCACAAGGCCGACGTGATCCTGACCGTGGGCTACGACTTCGTCGAGTACGAGCCGTCGAAGTGGAACAAGGACCACCTGCGCGTGATCATCCACCTCGACGAGCTCTCCGCCGACCTCGATGACTACTACCGCCCCACCGTCGAACTGCGCGGCGACGTCGCCGAGACCCTGGACGCCCTCGCCGGCCAGATCGACGGCCTTGTGATGCCGGCCGCCGCCGCCGCCGAGGTCGCCACCCAGCGCGCCCGCCTCGCGCACGCCGACCAGCCCACCGGCCGCCGGGACGAGTCCGAGGGCGTGCACCCGGCCGACCTCACGCTGATGATGCGCGAGCTGCTTCCGGATGACACGACGGTGCTCTGCGACGTCGGCTCCCACTACATCTACATGGCCCGGCACTTCCGCACCTACCACCCGCGCACCCTGTTGTTCTCGAACGGCCAGCAGACGCTGGGCGTTGCCCTGCCGTGGGCGATCGCCGCGACGCTGGTGCGACCGGGCACCCCGGTCGTGTCCGTCTCGGGCGACGGCGGTTTCCTCTACTCCGCGATGGAGCTGGAGACGGCCGTGCGGCTCGGCTCGACGTTCACGCACATCATCTTCAACGACGGCACCTACGACATGGTGGCCTTCCAGCAGATGGGCAAGTACGGGCGCACCTCCGGTGT
>DATISQ010000096.1:0-4309 GCA_035581905.1 Cryobacterium sp. | reverse complement strand
CAAGATCGCCGCGAAGCTCGCGCTCGGCTACCGGCTCGACGAGATCCCGAACGACATCACCGGCGTCACCCCGGCCAGCTTCGAACCCACCCTCGACTACGTCGTGGTCAAGGTGCCCCGGTTCGCGTTCGAGAAGTTCCCGGCCGCCGACCAGCGCCTGACCACCACCATGAAGTCCGTGGGCGAGGCGATGGCCATCGGCCGCAGCTACGCGTCCGCACTGCAGAAGGCGCTCCGCTCGCTGGAGAAGCGCGGCTCGTCGTTCCACTGGGGAGCCGAGACCCGCACGATCGAGGAACTTCTCACGGTCGCCGAGGTACCCACCGACGGCCGGATCGTGACCGTGCAGCAGGCGCTCCGCAAGGGCGCCACGCTCGAGCAGGTCTTCGAGGCCACCAAGATCGACCCGTGGTTCATCGACCAGATCGTGCTGATCAACGAGATCGCCGATGAGATCGCCGCCGCGGAACGCCTCGACACCGACATCCTCCGCACGGCCAAGGACCACGGCTTCTCCGACGCCCAGATCGGTGAACTGCGCGGCTTCGGCGAAGCGGATGTGCGCAAGGTGCGCCACATCCTCGGCGTGCGCCCGGTCTTCAAGACCGTCGACACCTGCGCGGGGGAGTTCCCCGCGCAGACGCCCTACCACTACTCCAGCTACGACCAGGAGACCGAGGTCGTGCCCAGCGACCGGAAGAAGGTCGTCATCCTCGGCTCCGGCCCGAACCGGATCGGCCAGGGCGTCGAATTCGACTACTCCTGCGTGCACGCCTCGTTCGCCCTCTCCGAGGCGGGCTACGAGACCATCATGATCAACTGCAACCCGGAGACGGTCTCGACCGACTACGACACCTCCGACCGGCTCTACTTCGAGCCGCTGACCCTCGAGGACGTGCTCGAGGTCATCCACGCCGAAAGCCAGAGCGGCGAGCTCGTCGGCGTGGTCGTGCAGCTGGGCGGCCAGACCGCGCTCGGCCTCGCCAAGGGCCTCGAAGCCGAGGGCATCCCGATTCTCGGGACCAGCCCGACGGCGATCGACCTGGCGGAGGAGCGCGGACTGTTCTCCGGCATCCTCGACCAGGCCGGCCTGCTCGCACCCCGCAACGGCGTCGCCACCGACTACGCCGGCGCCGTGGTCGTGGCGGAGGAAATCGGCTACCCCGTGCTCGTGCGCCCGAGCTACGTGCTCGGCGGGCGCGGCATGGAGATCGTCTACGACTCCGCGTCGCTGGCCGACTACTTCACCCGGATGGCCGGCCAGGGCATCATCGGCCCGTCGCATCCGCTGCTCGTGGACCGGTTCCTCGACGATGCCATCGAGATCGACGTGGACGCCATCTTCGACGGCACCGAGCTCTACATCGGCGGCGTGATGGAGCACATCGAGGAGGCCGGCATCCACTCCGGCGACTCGAGCTGCACCCTGCCGCCGGTCACCCTCGGCCGCGCGGAGATCGACCGGGTGCGCGAGGCCACCCTGAGCATCGCCCGCGGCATCGGCGTGCGCGGTCTGCTGAACGTGCAGTTCGCCATCGGAGCCGGGGTGCTCTACGTGCTCGAAGCGAACCCGCGCGCCTCGCGCACGGTGCCGTTCGTGGCCAAGGCCCTCGGCATCACCCTGGCCAAGGCCGCCGCACTGATCATGGTCGGTAAGACCATCGCCGAGCTCAAGGCCGAAGGCAAGCTGCCACTGATCGACGGTTCGCGGGTGCCGATGGATGCCCCGGTCGCCGTGAAGGAAGCCGTGCTGCCGTTCAACCGGTTCCGCACGCCCGAGGGGCTGGTCGTGGATTCCGTGCTCGGCCCGGAGATGCGCTCGACCGGCGAGGTCATGGGCATCGACCGTGACTTCCCGCGGGCGTTCGCCAAGAGCCAGCTCGCCGCCTACGGTGGAATCCCGCTCACCGGCACCGTGTTCGTGTCGGTCTCCGACCGGGACAAGCGCGCGATCATCCTGCCCATGCTGCGCCTGCAGCAGCTGGGTTACTCCATCACCGCCACGGAGGGGACCGCCGAGGTTCTGCAGCGCAACGGCATCCGGGCCAGCATCGTCACCAAGTTCAGTGAGAAGGCCGACGAGGCGGACGTGTCGATCGTGGAACTCATCCGCCGCGAAGAGGTGCAGATCGTGATCAACACGCCCGGCGGCCGCACCGCCCGCGCCGACGGCTACGAAATCCGCGCGGCCGCGGTCGCCGCGGACCTCCCGTTGTTCACCACGATCGCCGAGCTGAGCGCCGCCGTGGCCTCGATCGACGCGATCCGTGGCGGCTTCGAGGTGACCTCGCTCCAGGAATACGCCCTCACCCGGACAGCGGCCCTGTGAGCGGCGCCCGCGAACCGGCCGAACCGGCCGCTCCGGTCGGCCCGGCCGCCTTCGGCGACCGGTTGGCTGAGGCCTTCTCGCTCCGTGGACAGGTCTGCATCGGCATCGACCCGCATGCCTGGCTCCTGACCGACTGGGGTCTGCCGGACACGGCCGCCGGGGCGGAGTCCTTCGGCCGCCAGGTCGTGGCGGCCGCCGCCGGCCAGGTCGGCCTGGTGAAGCCCCAGGTGGCCTTCTACGAGCGTTTCGGCTCGCTCGGGTACATCGCCCTGGAACGGGTGCTTGCGGATGCTCGTGCGGCCGGGCTGCTCACGATCGCGGACGTCAAGCGTGGCGACCTCGGCACCAGCGTGGAGGCCTACGGCCAGGCCTGGCTGAGCGAGGGGTCCCCCCTCGAGGTCGACGCCGTCACCGTGAACGCGTATATGGGTGTCGGTTCGCTGGAACCGGTGTTCAGCCTGGCCGCCCGGGCCGGCAAGGGGCTCTTCGTGCTGGCCGCCACCTCGAATCCCGAGGCGGCGGCGCTGCAGCGCGCCGTGATCGCCGAGGGGAACCGGGCGGGGCAGACCGTCGCCCGGTTCGTCTTCGACGACGTCAGCGAGCGCAATGCCCGGTCCGCGGCCACCGCGCTCGGCTCGGTCGGGGTGGTGCTCGGCGCCACGCTGGACCTGGCCGCGTTCGGCCTGGACCTGTCGACGGCACCCGCCCGAGCGCTCACCCCGATCCTCGCTCCCGGCTTCGGCCACCAGGGAGCACAAGTCGCGAATCTGAGGAACCTGTATGGGGGGTACGCTCAAGGCGTTATCGTGAGTGAATCGCGCAGCGTCCTCTCGGCCGGCCCCGACCGAATCAAACAAGCGATTGCGCGCCGAATAGTCGAAGCAGGAGCTGCCCGTGGCTGAGAACCGCCCCACCCCGCCCGACGTCGATCGGGTCGCCGCCTCGCGTGCCGCCGTGGCTGCCCGCCGCGCGCGTGCCGTCGTAAAAGGCCAGATCGCAAAGGGAAAACGCACCGCGCTGGAAGTGCTCGCTGCCGCGAGCGAGAGCCCGGAAGGCGTCGAAGGTCGCCTGCGGGTGACCGAGTTCCTGATCAGCATTCCGGCGATCGGCGTCACCAAGATGCACCGCATCATGGAGACGCTGGAAATCTCGCCGTCGAAGCGTCTGGGGGGGCTGGGCAAGCACCAGCGAGACCGGCTGCAAGAGTTTCTCACCTCGCGCACCGCCGCGAGGCGGTTGGATTCCTCCGCGAAGCTCGTCGTGCTCGCCGGCCCCACCGCGGTCGGCAAGGGAACGGTCGCGGCGTACATCCGTCAGCACTACCCGGACGTGCACCTGTCCGTGTCGGCCACGACGCGCGCACCGCGCCCGGGCGAGACGGAGGGTGTGAGCTACTTCTTCGTCGACGACGCCGAATTCGACCGGATGGTCGCAGCCGGCGAACTGCTCGAGTGGGCGACCGTGCACAACGCGTACCGCTACGGCACCCCACGGGGCCCGGTCACCGACGCGTTGCACCAGGGCGACAGCGTGCTCCTGGAGATCGACATCCAGGGCGCCCGTGCCGTTCGCCGGGCCATGCCGGAGGCGAGACTGGTCTTCCTGCTCCCGCCGAGTTGGGACGAACTGGTGCGTCGGCTGATCGGCCGGGACACCGAGGCGCCCGCCGAACAGGCCCGCCGGCTGGAGACCGCCAAGCTCGAATTGGCCGCCCAGGGGGAGTTCGATTACCGGGTCGTGAACCATGACGTGGGCGAAGCGGCGCGCGAGGTCGTAGACTTGATGAATCTGCGTACGGCACCATTGCTGCCGTAGCGCCCGTTTTCCGTGATTCTGCGCGTTCCGCAGCACAAACCGCTCTGAAGGAGTGACACCAATGGCTCCCAAGCTCACTGGCATCATTGACCCGCCCATCGATGATCTGCTCACCAAGGTCGATTCCAAGTACGCCCTCGTGGTCTTCGCCTCCCAGCGCGCTCG
>DATISQ010000095.1:0-2407 GCA_035581905.1 Cryobacterium sp. | reverse complement strand
GGCCCCAAGGGCGTCAAGAGCCAGATCCAGGGCGACGAGCTGCGGGTCAGCTCCAAGAGCCGCGACGACCTGCAGGCCACCATGTCCCTGCTCAAGGGCAAGGACCTCGACGTGGCCCTGCAGTTCGTCAACTTCCGCTAGGAGAACGCCTCGATCAGGTTCAGCACCGCCGGGGTGAGGAGCACGATGAACAGCACGGGCAGAATGCAGAAGATGAGCGGGAAAAGCACTTTGACCGGGATCTTCATCGCCTTCTCCTCGGCGCGCTGACGCCGGCGCAGACGCATTTCCCCGGCCTGCACCCGCAGCACGTCCGCGATCGCGATGCCGTAGGTGTCCGCCTGGATGACCGACCGGGTGAACCGGCGCAGGTCCGATGACGAGGTGCGGTCGCTCAGCGCCTGGTAGGCGTGCGTGCGGGTGCGGCCGATGCTCATATCCTGCAGGGTGCGGATGAATTCCTCCGCGAGCGGTCCCTTGCCGTTCGTCGCGGCCTTGGCCATGGCCGCTTCGAAGCCGAGTCCGGCCTCCACGGCGATCGTCATCTGGTCGAGGGTGTCGGCCAGGGCGTTCTGGATCTTCTCCTGTCGTTCCTGGCCGCGGCTGAAAAGCAGCAGTTCGGGCACGAAGAAGCACAGCAGCACGAGCAGACCACCGAGCACGAATCGTATCGGCGTCGGGTCTCCGCTGATCCACAGCAGCGCCAGCAGAGCACCGGCCGTGCCGAAGAGGGGCTTGGCGATGAGGATCTTGTCGATGGTCCAGGCCGGTGGCCGACCGGCGAGCGCCAGTCGGCGGTCGAGCATCCCGAGGTACCCGCGCGGGGCCAGCTCGCGCATCCCCCGGCCGCGACCGACGCGTGATGTGGCCGTCCCGGAGAGGTTCGGGAGCGCGTCCCCGATGTCGGTGACCGGCTTGGCGGCACGGCCGCCGACGAGGATGCCGATCAGGGCCGCGAACCCGCCGGCGACGGCGAGCGAGGCGAGGATTGCAATGAGTGAGGGCATCGGAGTCTCCTAGAACTTCACCTTGACGACGGCCATCATCCACAGGGAGCCGACGATGAGCAGGACGGCGGCGACGACGAGGGCGGCGATACCCCAGATGCTGCCGAAGAAGCCGGTGAAGTAGCTCGGCTGCGTGAGCAGCAGGAAGGTGAACACCCCGATCGGCAGGAGGATCAGCACCCAGGCTGACATCTTCCCCTCGGCGGCGAGCGTCTTCACCTGACGACGGATCTCATTCCGTTCCCGGATGGTGTGACCCACCTGGTCGAGCACCTCGGACAGGTTGCCGCCGACCTCACGGTTGATCGCGATCGCCTGCGCCACCCACTGGAAGTCCTCGCTGCCCATCCGGGTGGCGGTGTTGTCGAGGGCGTCGCCCAGGTCCCGGCCGATGCGGGTCTCGTTCACGACCCGGGCCAGCTCGTCGGCCGACGGCGACGGCGTCTCCTGGGAGGCCGCGTCGACCGCCCGCAGCAGGCTATGACCGGCGCGCAGACCGCCGGCGAGAAGCGCCAGGGTTTCGTCGAGTTGCTCCGCGAATTTCGCACGGCGCTGCCCGGCACGCACGCTCAGCAGCACCTTGGCACCGATCGGCCCCAACGCCGCGAATATCACCAGGAGCGGTATCGCCCAGAGCGTGCCGTTACCCAGAAGCAAGCCGACCAGGCCCAGCACCGTCGACGCCGAGAGCACCATGAGCACGAAGCCGGATGGCTGCATCCGGATGCTGGCCTGTTCCAGTTCCTCCGCCGTGAACGGCGCCCGGCCGCGCCGGTGAATCGCCCCCTCGATCGCCTCGACCGTGATGTCGGTCACCCGGGTGAGAGTCGACGTGTCGACCATGCCCGGCGCCCGGCGGCGCTCCAGCGGCACCCGGGGCCGTGGCGGTGCGATCACCAGGAAGACGAGCACGAACAGGGCGATCAGCGCGGCCGCGATGCCGCCGTAAAGGGCCAGCTCGTTCACCGTTGGCCCTTGGTGACGAGGTTGGCCTGGAACACGCTCGGGGACAACGGAATCCCGAGGTCCCGGAATTTGTCGGCGAACCGGGGCCGCACACCGGTCGCCACCGCGTGACCGAGCAGGCGTCCGGCCTCGTCGACGCCGGCGCTGTAGTCGAAGACGAAGGCGTCCTGCAGGGTGACGATGTCACCCTCCATGCCCTGCACCTCCGTCACGTGCGTCACCCGGCGCGTGCCGTCTTTGAGCCTTGTGATCTGGATGATCACATCGATCGCCGACGAGATCTGCTCGCGGATGGCGCGCAGCGGCAGGTCCATTCCGGCCATCAGCACGAGGGTTTCGAGCCGGGCGATGGCGTCGCGCGGCGAGTTCGAGTGCACGGTCGAGATCGATCCTTCGTGCCCGGTGTTCATCGCCTGCAGCATGTCCAGGCTCTC
>DATISQ010000094.1:0-5380 GCA_035581905.1 Cryobacterium sp. | reverse complement strand
CGCCGGCATCGCCCTGATCGCCGCGCACGAAGAGCTCGAGAACATGACCGTCGAACGCGACCTGGCCCGCTACAAGCGCTCGGTCGAGTCCAAGTGGGCGGAACTCGTCTACGACGGCCTCTGGTTCTCCGGCCTCAAGCGGGCCCTCGACGTGTTCATCGATGAGACGCAGAAGCACGTGACCGGCGACATCCGTTTGAAGATGCACGCCGGCTCCGCCGTCGTCACCGGGCGCAAGTCCACGCAGAGCCTCTACGACTTCAACCTCTCCACCTACGACACCGGTGACACCTTCGACCAGTCCATGGCCAAGGGTTTCATCGAGCTGTGGTCGCTGCCGAGCAAGATCTCGGCTCGCCGCGACCGCGCCGGCGAGTAGGGCCGACGTGGCTGGCGACAAGGACACGACCGAGAACCGCGCCGGGAAGGCGGGCGCCCTCTGGGGCGGCCGCTTCGCCGGGGGACCGTCACCGGAGCTGGCGAAGCTGAGCAAGTCGACCCAGTTCGACTGGCCACTGGCTCCCTACGACATCCGCGGCTCCCAGGCCCACGCGCGGGCCCTGGCCGCGGCCGGGTATCTGACCGACCCGGAACTCGTCGCCATGATCGCCGGCCTCGACACCCTGATGCAGGCCGTGCTCGACGAGAGCTTCCTGCCCGCGGAATCCGACGAAGACGTGCACTCCTCCCTGGAACGCGGGCTGATCGACATCGTCGGCGTCGAACTCGGCGGCAAACTACGCGCCGGCCGCAGCCGCAACGACCAGGTCGCCACCCTGGTGCGCATGCTGCTGCGCGACAAGGCGCAGGGCCTCTCCGCGCACGTGATCGACCTGATCGACGCCCTGGCGTCGCAGGCCGAGGCGAACGAAGACGCCATCATGCCGGGCCGCACCCACCTGCAGCACGCCCAGCCGGTGCTGCTCGCCCACCACCTGTTCGCGCACTGCTGGCCGCTCGTGCGCGACCTCGAGCGGTTCACAGACTGGAACAAGCGCGCCGACTTCTCGCCCTACGGGTCGGGTGCCCTGGCCGGCAACACGCTCGGCCTCGACGCCAACCTGGTGGCGGCCGACCTCGGCTTCAGTGCCGTGGTCGAGAACTCGATCGACGGCACCGCGAGCCGCGACCTGGTCGCCGAGTTCGCGTACATCACCGCCCAGATCGGCATCGACCTGTCCCGGCTGGCCGAGGAGATCATCCTCTGGAACACCCGCGAGTTCGGCTTCGTCACCCTCGACGACTCCTACTCGACCGGGTCGTCGATCATGCCGCAGAAGAAGAACCCGGACATCGCCGAGCTGGCCCGCGGCAAGTCGGGGCGCCTGATCGGCAACCTGACCGGCCTGCTGACCACGCTCAAGGGCCTGCCGCTCGCGTACAACCGCGACCTGCAGGAGGACAAGGAGCCCGTCTTCGACTCGATCGAGACGCTCGAGGTGCTCCTGCCGGCCTTCAGCGGAATGATCGCGACCCTGACCTTCCACACCGAACGGATGGCCGAACTCGCCCCCCAGGGATTCTCCCTGGCCACCGATGTCGCCGAGTGGCTCGTCAAGCAGCAGGTCACCTTCCGCGACGCGCACGAAATCACCGGCTCGCTGGTGAAGTACGCGGAGCAGAACGGGCTTGACCTGCACGAGGTCGACGACGCCGCGCTGCTCGCGCTGTCGCCGCACCTCACGCCGGATGTGCGCGAGGTGCTCACCATCACCGGTTCGGTGTCCCGCCGCGACGGCCAGGGCGGCACCGCCCCGGTGCGCGTGGCCGAGCAGCGGGCGGTGCTCGTCACCCGGGTGCGCGCGCTGGCGGCTGCGCTCGGCATGTGAGACCCGACCACAGCATTCTGGCGCGACCGGCGGTCGAGGTCGCGCCACTGCTGTTGGGCGCGGTGCTCGGCCGCGCCGGAGTGCTGCTGCGCATCACCGAAGCGGAGGCTTACCTCGGTCCGGGGCTCGACCCCGGCTCGCACGCCTTCCGCGGTGAGACCCGGCGGAACGCGACGATGTTCGGCCCGAGCGGGCACCTCTACGCCTACTTCAGCTACGGCATGCACGTCTGCGCGAACATCGTCTGCTCGCCGGGCGGCGAAGCCTCCGCCGTGCTGCTGCGCGCAGGCGAAATCATCGCCGGTGAAGCCTCGGCACGGATGCGCCGCCCCACCGCTCGCAGTGACCGCGACCTGGCGCGCGGGCCGGCCCGGCTCACGCTGGCGCTCGGCATCGGACTGGAAGACGACGGCGCGGACCTTGGGCAGGCGCCGTTCGAGCTGACGTTGCCGGAGCATCCGGTCGCGTTTGTCTCCGGGCCGCGCACCGGGGTGGGCGGGGCCGGCGGGGGAGCGGAGTACCCGTGGCGATTCTGGATTCCCGGCGACCCGACGGTGTCGCCGTACCGCCGGCATCCGAAGTTGGGCGGGTAGCCGCACGGTCGGAGGGGTCGCGGTGTCGGCAGGCGCGCTGGTGCTGGATGCGCGCCGGGGCATGCGTCGTCACGTAAACGCGGAGATTCTCGGGAAACGCCGGTTGTGGCGCCCGTTGAAGCGGCGTGTCGCGAAAATCTCCGAGGTTAGGTGATCGGTGGTCACGGATGCCCCGGGTCGGGCACGCAGATTCGGGTCTCCGGGCCTCGGCAAGCCCGACCACCGGGGCGCTCGTCCGCCCACCGCGTCCCGAGGCCCGAGCCCCGAGGCCCGAGGCCCGAGCCCCGAGGTCCGAGGCCACAGGCTCGGGGCGCACCGTATGGAAGCCGGCGCAGGGTGTAACGTGCGCCCGGTTCCACAGGGTGCGCCCCGAACCGTAGTCGTGCTGCGGGCCGAACGCGGAGCCGCGAGAACCCTCTAGTTCAGGGCGACCTGCACCAGGGCGGCGCACGCGCACGCCCAGATCAGGCTGGCCAGCGTGCCGATGATGAACCGCTCGCGGGCCTCGGCCGTGGCCAGCTCGGTGAACCGGCCGACGCCCTTGATCGCCACGACGACCGCGATGGCCTCCGGGAAACCGGCCAGGATCGCGCCGGCCACGGCCAGACGCTCCAGGATCCCGATCATCAATCCGCCGCGCAGCACCTCGTGCACGTGAGTGCCCGGTGCAGCGGATGCCGCAGGCGCGGCGGGCGCGCCGGCATCAGCTCCGGCATCAGCGCCCGGCACCGGCCTGGACCCCGGCGTCACCGGCGCATCGCCGTTCTCGACCAGAATCCCGCCGTGCCGGCCCTGGGGGACGGAGTTGTTCGTGGCCAGCCGCAGCGCGAGCAGGGCTGCCGGGCCGCCGCCGACCACGGCGAGGCCGAGGGCCAGCATGCCGAGGAGCACGCCCGACACGGTCGCGCCCCCGGGCGAGGGGAGGGCGGCGATCATCAGGGCCGCCGCGAGGGCGCCGGCGGAGATCGCGGCGAACTGCAGCTTCGGGCGCCGGAACGCGAGGACGGCGAAGACCAGCGAGCCGGAGGTGACGACCAGAAGGATCATCCAGTAGAGGTAGGCCACGATCGGGAAGGACATGGGATTCATGCGGCAGGGTCCGTTTCGGTCGTGGCGTGCTCGAGGTTCTCCAGCAGCCTAACGAGTGCGGGCTGGGCCGCCTGGTCGACCCTCCACCCGGCGCTGCGGATGCGCTGGCTGACGGCCGCCGTGGAAATGCCGAGCTCGGCGGCGATCACCACCTGGGACATCCCGCTCTGCAGCAGGTCGATGGCCGCCCAGCCTTCCTTCGAACGCCGCTGGCGTAGCAGCAGCAGGGTCGTGATGAGCGCCTCCACCCCGTCGGCGTTGAGCAGTGGAGCCGCGCGCCCGGAGGAAAGGTCAGCAGAAAGGTCAGCAGCACGTTCACCAGCACGGTCACCAGCCGGGCCATCGGCCGGCTCACCGGCCGGTTCGACGGCCGGCTCGACGGCCGGGTCGACCTCGAGGCTGAACCGGGCCTCGGCCTTTTTCGCTCGCGTCACGGCCGCCCGGGCCGCGACGAATGCGCCGCCGGAGGCCTGCCGGGTCGTTTCCGGCAGGGGGGTGCGCACCTCCCCGATGCCGAGGCCGATGCTCCAGTGGCCCGCCCGCTGCAGCGCGAGAACCACGGCGAGGGCCGTGTCGGCGTCGGGCACCAGCAGCTGGATCTCGTCGCCGGCCGTCTGGTCGGGCGGCAGGGTGAACGCCGGGCCGAACGCGGCCACCAGCTCGGCGATCATCTCCCCGGCTCGATCGCGGTCGGTGCGGCTGCCGATCTGGTCGGCGGTGATGACGAACATGCGCAGAACCTCCCACGGAGTCAGCGGGCTATATAAAGCTTCCAAGCTGAATCTACACCAATTCAGCTTCTAGGCTTAATATGCAGCGATCAAGGCGTGGCCATGAATCCGCGGGCAGCGAGTCGGGCGCTGATAACCTTGGCTCGTGTCAGATCCAGCCATCCTCGCCCTGCAAGCCAACGACCCGACCTTCGACGACGTCTGGGAGGAGATCTCCTGGCGCGGCCTGGTGCAGGTGTCCACCGACACTGCCGAACTGCGCGAACTGCTCGCCGGCCCGCCGGTCACGTTCTATTGCGGCTTCGACCCGACCGCCCCGAGCCTGCACCTCGGCAACCTCGTGCAGCTGCTGCTCATGCGCCGCCTGCAGCTGGCCGGGCACAAGCCCCTGGGTCTGGTCGGCGGGTCCACCGGCCTGATCGGCGATCCGCGCCCCACCGCCGAGCGCACCCTGAACTCTCGGGATGTCGTCGGCCAGTGGGTGGGCTACCTCCAGGCCCAGGTCTCGCGCTTTCTGAGCTCGGAGGGCGACAACGCCGTCACCCTGGTGAACAACCTCGACTGGACCGCGCCGCTCAGCGCCGTCGACTTCCTGCGCGACATCGGCAAGTACTTCCGGGTCGGCAGCATGCTCAAGAAGGATGCCGTCAGCGCCCGGCTGAATTCCGACGCCGGCATCAGCTACACCGAGTTCAGCTACCAGGTACTGCAGGGGATGGACTTCCTCGAGCTGTTCCGCATGCACGGCTGTGTGCTGCAGACCGGTGGCAGCGACCAGTGGGGCAACCTCACCAGCGGCATCGACCTCATCCGCAAGGCGGAGGGCGAGGGCGCTCACGCCATCGGCACCCCGCTGATCACGAACAGTGACGGCACCAAGTTCGGCAAGAGCGAGGGCAACGCCATCTGGCTCGACGCCGAGATGTGCAGCCCCTACGCGATGTACCAGTTCTGGCTCAACACCGACGATGCCGATGTCATCGACCGACTGAAGGTCTTCACCTTCCTGCCTCGCACCGAGATCGAGCAGTACGCCGAGCTCGTGCGCGATGAGCCCTTTCGCCGCGCGGCGCAGAAGCGGCTCGCGGTCGAGGTCACCGGATTCGTGCACGGCGCGGCCGCCGTTGACGCTGCGATC
>DATISQ010000093.1:0-2570 GCA_035581905.1 Cryobacterium sp. | reverse complement strand
GAAGCCGAGCTTGGTGTTGATCGGACCGGGCTCCGCCGCGGTCACGTGGAAGTCGAACACCGGCCCGTTCTGGTCGCTGCGGTCGATTCCGAAGACCTCGCAGATGACGCCGAACTCGAACGGCGCCAGCCCCGGGAGGGCTATGCAGACAACCTTGCGCAGCATGAATCGGTCCTTCGTTCAGGATTGGCAGGAACGTGTCGATTGCTGGCAATCCTGCCGCTTCCGGCAGGAAGTCACAATACCTAGAGTTCCTGCCATGACCATTATTCTTTTTCTCGTGATTCTCGGCTCCCTGGTGCTGTGGGCCGTGCTGGCGACGCTCATGGGCCTTCACGGTGACGGATACGGTCGCCTCGAGGTCGCCCGGCGCAACATCCGATCCGACGACCTGCCGCGCTGACCGACCAGCGACAGCCCCCCGACCGAGGCTAGGCTTGCAGGGCGGCAGTGCTCGATTGCCGTCAGATCTTGCGAGGTTCAGATGGCGTGGCTTGTCACCGGAGGTGCCGGGTATATCGGTTCCCACATCGTGCGTGCGTTCCTGAAAGAGGGCATCGAGGTGGTCGTCATCGACGACCTCTCCAGCGGCCATGCCGAGTTCGTCCCGGCCGACGTGCCGTTCGTGCACGGCACCATTCTCGACCGGGACCTGCTGATGCGCACCTTCGCCGAGCACACCGTGACCGGCGTCGTCCATGTCGCGGGATACAAGTACGCCGGCGTCTCGGTGCAGCGCCCGCTGCACACCTACGAGCAGAACGTCACGGCCATGGCCACCCTGCTGTCGGCCATGCAGGAGTCCGAGGTCGGACGGATGGTGTTCTCCTCGAGCGCGGCCGTCTACGGCACCCCGCACACCGACCTGGTCACCGAGGACACCCCGAAGAACCCCGAATCTCCCTACGGGGAGTCGAAACTGATCGGCGAATGGCTGCTGCGCGACCAGGCCGTCGCCGCCGGACTGCGCTACACGGCGCTGCGCTACTTCAACGTGGTCGGCTCCGGGGCGCTCGACCTGCGCGACACCAGCCCGCACAACCTCTTCCCCCTCGTCTTCGACGCGCTGATGGAGGGCCGCACCCCGAGCATCAACGGCGACGACTACGCCACCCCCGATGGGACGTGCGTGCGGGACTACATCCACGTGGCCGACCTGGCCTTCTCGCACGTGGCCGCGGCCCGTCGCCTGGACGCCGGCGAGCCGGTGCTGCCGGTCTACAACCTCGGCAGCGGCGACGGAGTGTCGGTGGGGCGGATCATGTCCACCGTGGCAGCCGTCACCGGCATCGACTTCACGCCCGTGATCGGACCGCGCCGCGCGGGGGACCCCGACCGGATCGTCGCTTCCGGCGAACTCGCGGCCCGCGATCTGGACTGGGCCATGCGCCACAGCCTGGAGGACATGGTGCAGAGCGCCTGGGAATCGCGGCAGGCGGCATCCGACTCTCCGGTGTGACCGCGGCACCCGCTGCACCCAATCAATTCCCACCAGATTTCGCTCTTGGGCGAGTCGAAACCCTCCAGCAAATATTGAGGGTTTACTATCTGCGACTTGACGGCAACGAATTACACGGCTGTAATTAGGGCTGACGCGTAATTTGGGGCATATTTTGCAGTGGGGTGGATGACGATATGGCGCTATCAGAGTCTCGTTCCGGAGTGCCGGAGGACTGGTTTGTTGATCCGGTTCGCCTGGGCGTGCCGGGAGTTCGCAAAGAAGCGGGCGACGGAGATCCCTTGTCATGGCAATCGGACTCGCTTTGTGCGCAGACCGACCCGGAGGCGTTCTTCCCCGAAAAGGGAGGGTCGACCCGCGATGCCAAGAAGATCTGTTCCTCGTGCGAGGTGAGAACCCAGTGCCTGCAGTACGCGCTCGCCAACGACGAGCGGTTCGGCATCTGGGGCGGCCTGTCCGAACGGGAACGGCGCAAACTGCGCAAGCGAGCCAGCTAGGCGAACCGGCGGGCGGACATCGCCCGCCGCACGCGAATCCGGACCCGACGCCGGCAGAAATCCGGAGGCGAGGCTGCGTTTTTCAGGCTCACCCCTCACATTGCTCCTCATCGGGCCCGATCCAACCTAGGCTGTTCTGCATATGCATGCCAGAGTCACCGCCATCCTTGTTGCCCGTAACGGCGCGAAACACCTCGAGCGCACTCTCGAGGCGCTGAGTCGCCAGACGCGTCAACCCGACGTCGTGATCACGGTCGACTGCGGATCGACCGACAACACGGCGGAGCTACTGGCTGCCTACGCGCCGACACACTTCATCTCAGCGGATGCCGGGCTCAGCTTCGGCGCGGCCATCGCCGCGGCCGTGCGGGTGATCGCGCCCGCCGAGTCCGACCGCGAAATGCTGTGGCTCCTTGCCCAGGACAGCGCGCCCGAACCCGGCGCCCTGGCGGCGCTGCTCGGCGAACTGGAGATTGCGCCATCCGTCGCCGTGGCCGGTACGAAGGTGATTGACTGGGGCGCCGGCGACTACATCCACGATATCGGGCATTCCCTGACTGCCTGCGGCGCCACCGTCAACCTGGTGGAGATCGAACTCGACCTGTGCCAGCACG
>DATISQ010000092.1:0-33038 GCA_035581905.1 Cryobacterium sp. | reverse complement strand
GAGCCGCTTCGTCGTCCGCACCTTTGCGACGCTCGTCTTTTTCTCCGCCCTGGCCGGGCAATTCTGGCGCAGCCTGTTGGGCTGGTGGGGTTACGGCGCGCTCGCCCTGGTGGTCGTCGCCTTCATCGTCGTCGCCCTGGTCAAGCTGAAACCCGACTGGATGTGGCCGCGGTTCCCCAAATCGCTGATCGCCTTCCTCGGCCTGGCCACCCTGTCGCTGGCCTGGTCGGTCTACCTCGGCGCCTCCCTGATCGGCGTCAGCCTGCAGTGGGCGACCACGCTGTCCGCCCTCTTCCTGGCCCTGTGCCTGAGTTGGGCGGAGCTGCTGCGCACGCTCGGCGCGGCCCTGCGCTGGATCCTCGCCCTGTCCCTCGTCTTCGAGCTGATCGTCGCCGTCGTCGTGCGGCAGGCCGTGCTCCCGTTCTGGGTCGACTACGGCACCCGCGACGTGCCGCAGTCGTTCTACTGGTCGCGCGGCCTCCTGCTGCAGGGCGGCCCGATCGAGGGCATCGTCGCCAGCCGCAATCTGCTCGGTTTTCTGGCGCTGATGGCCGTGATCGTCTTCGCCGTGCAGCTGGCCGCCGGCACGGTCAGTCGCCGCTGGGGCCTGGTCTGGCTGGGTCTCGGGGTGCTCGTGCTGCTGCTGACCCGGTCCGCGACCGTGACGCTCGCCGCCACCGTCGTCGCCGTGACGCTGCTCTTCGCCCTCTGGGCCCGCCGCCGGCCCCCCGAAGGGCGCCGTCCGGTGTATCTGGCGGCCGCGGCATCCGCTGTCGTCGGCGGTGCCGCCCTGGTGGCCTTCACGCCGGCGCTCCTCACCCTGCTGGGCAAGTCCGCGGACCTCACCGGCCGCCTCGACATCTGGCGCAGCGTGACCGACCTGGCCGCCCAGCGTCCGGTGTTCGGCTGGGGCTGGGTGAGCTACTGGGCCCCCTGGGTCGAACCGTTCGAGGGTCTCGCCGTGCGTCGCGGCGTCGTCTACCTGCAGGCGCACAACGCCTGGCTCGACGTCTGGCTGCAGCTGGGCATCCTCGGGCTGATCGTTTTCACCGCCCTCGTGTTCTCCACGCTGTGGCGCAGCTGGTTCCTCGCGGTCGACCGGCCCCGGCGAGCCCTCGACGACACGGAACCGTACGCGGCCTCCGCCCTGCTCCCCCTGCTGCTGACGGCGGCCCTGCTCGCCCAGAGCCTGGCCGAGAGCCGCATCCTGATCGAGTCCGGCTGGCTGCTGCTGGTCGTGCTCGCCGTGACCACCAAACGACAGCAGGCCACCAATCAACGGATGCCGTAGGCGGTAGCGTGGGAACGTCATGACGTACCGCACGAATCCCTCCGCCGTGCCGGCCCAGTTCAAGAGGCTGTTCGCCTCCCCCAAGTTCGCTTCCTCGCTGACGCTGGTCATCATCGGTTTCGCCTTCGGGACCACCGCCCTGCGTGCCCTGATCGGCCCGCCCGGCGTCGTCGGGATCCTCGTGGGCCTCGTGGTGCTGGCCGCCTTCTCGCTGACCGCCCGCTGGGCCGGCGTCGACTGGCACGGGCTCCTGCCGATCTCGATCATGGTCTTCGTGGGCTGGTGCGCCCTGTCGGTACTGTGGTCCGGTTACCCGTTGCACACCCTCAGCGCCTCGCTCTACCAATTGGCCTTCACCTTCCTGGCCATCTACATCGCCCTGGCCCGCGACACCATCCAGGTCGTGCGCGCCACCGGCGATGTGCTGCGGGTGCTGCTCGGACTGTCCCTGGCCCTGGAGGTGCTCTCCGGGCTGCTGCTCGACATGCCCTTCGTCTTCCTCGGCATCCAGGGCAACATGGACTCGTTCGGGCCCGTGCAGGGCATCTTCGGCTCCCGCAACGTGTTCGGGCTGGTCTCGCTGATCGCGGCGGTCACCTTCGCGGTGGAGCTGCGGTCCCGGTCGGTGCGGCGCGGGCTCGGCATCGGCTCCATCGCCCTGGCCGTCTTCGGCCTGCTGCTCTCCCGCTCCCCGGTCATCCTCGTGGTCGCCCTGTTCGTGGGCCTCGCCGCACTGGCGCTGCTTTGGCTGCGCAGCACGCCGGTGGCGAACCGGTGGGTGCTGCAGATCGGGCTGCTCGGCGCCACCGTCGTGGCCGGGATCGTCGCGGTCGCGGCCCGGGTGCGCATCATCGACCAGCTGAACGCGGGCAGCGAGTTCGAGGCCCGCATCACGCTGTGGGGCGAGATGAGGCGCCTGGCCACGTTGCACCCGCTCGAGGGTTGGGGCTGGGCCGGCCGCTGGCCGCTCGACGTCACCCCCTACGGCTGGCTCAGCTTCGTCACCGAGCGCCCGCAGACCTCCGGGCTGAACGCGTTCCTCGACGTCTACTTCCAGGCCGGCCTGGTCGGCCTGCTGGCGTTCCTGGCGCTCGTGCTGCTCGCCTTCTGGCGGTCCTGGCTGCTCGCCTCGGACAAACGCTCGATGGTCTATGTCTGGTCACCGCTGGTGCTGGTGACCCTGCTGGTCACCTCCGCGGCCGAGAGCACCGTGCTGGTCGACTTCGGCTGGTTGCTTCTGCTGATCTGCGCCGTGAAGGCCGCGCAGGGCAAGAGCTGGCGCAGCCTGCTGCAGCCCACCCCGCGCCGGCACCCGGAGTAGCGGTCAGCAGGAGCTCAGACCGGCTGCACGAGGTCGCGCAGAACGTCCTGGGGGCCCAGACCGAACCGCGCGTATCCACCCGCCCGCCACTGACGCAGAACCGGGACCACCCGGCGCAGCCTGCCCTTCGGCAACGAGCTGCGGACCCGTTCGTGCGCTGCCTTGGCGCTGATCCGGCGAAGGCAGGTGTCGGGCGGAACCGGTAGCAGACCCGGTGCACGGTCATCGAGCGCCTCGGCCCGGGCCAGCAACCGCGCGTTGCGCTGGGTGCGGGGCGCCTGCAGCCGGCCCAGCCGGCCGGCGGTATCCAAACTGGTCACCCCGATCTGATTGCCGCCGTGCTGGCGGTAGTCGATCAGGGCGTCGTCCAGGAAATCCACGGTCCCCGTCGCCGCGGCGACCATGGCCAGCCATTCGTCGTGCACCCACGCGGCCGGGAACGGTCGTGCCCGGTCGACGAGCTCGCGGCGCACCACCGCGGTGGCTCCGGTGATGATGTTACGGCGCAGGAGCACGTCGAACGCGCGCCCCTCGTGCACGCTGTTCTTCTCGTCGTCGGTGATGCCCAGGGTCGTGAACAGTGTCGTGCCCAGGGCCGTCCCGTCACCGCCGACGAGACGGGCGTCAGAGTGCAGCAGCTGCAAGTCCGGCCGTCGCACGAACTCGCCGACCATGGTCTGCAGGCGGTGCGGGGCCCACACGTCGTCCTGATCGCTCAGCGCCAGCAACTCGCCCGAGCACGCTGACAGGGCCTGTTCGAAGTTGGCTGCGACCCCGAGCGGGACCGGGTTCTTGATCACCCGCAAGTCGAGAGCCACGTCCCCCCTCTCCGCCAGCCAGGCAGCGTGCACCTGTTCGACGATGCCGAGGGTGCCATCCGTGGAGGCGTCGTCCGACACGATGATCTCGCTCGGCGGTGTGGACTGGTTCAGGATGCTGCGGAGCTGCTGCGCGACGTAGGCGGCACCATTGAAGGTGCACAGGGCCACGGAAACGGTGGGTTGCGGGGCGGGTGCCATTATTCGGCGCCGTGACGAAGCCACCCGGCCAGGGCCCGCTCCAGGCCGGCGGCTCCCACCAGACTCTCCAGGGCATCGTCGAACGGCTGTTGATAAGCCGAGACCGCGGCTCCGATGGTGCGGGCCGGGATCTCCGCCCGTTCCATTCCGACGACATTGGCGCCGTGGACTCGCGCTGGATTCCCGTAGGCCTTCGCGAAGGGCGGAACATTACGGGTGACCACGGAACCCATTCCCACCATCGCCCCTTCCGCGATGTAGCAGCGCTGGTGAACGCTGGATCCCAACCCGAGGTTTGCGCCAACGCCCACGCGAACGTGCCCGGCCAGCAGGACGCTGGACGCCAGCGTGGCACGGTCCTCGACGGTGCAGTCATGCGCGATGTAGCTCTGATTCATCAGGAAGACGTCGTCGCCCACCCGCGTGATGTCATGCCACCCCTGGTGGATCTGCACGTACTCTCGGATGACGTTCCGGTCACCGATCACAATCCCCTTGCCGGTGTCCAACTCGGCCGCGTCCATCGGATGCTGCCAGCTCCTGACCTCCGGCGGAGCGCCGATGACCGCCCCCGTGCCGATCCAGTTGCCGTCACCGATGGTCACCGGCCCGATGATCACAACGAGTGGCCCGATCAGATTGCCGGATCCGAGCGAGACCTCGCCGATCAGCTGCGCGGTGGGATGGATGGAATTCATAGTTGCCTTACTCTGACAGAGCGTATGGATGGAAGCGGTCCGCGAACGGTCCGGTACTGTGGAAAGAACGCGACGTCGAGATTCGATTCACAAAATCTAACTTACGAGGCACAATGATCCCCATTACCACCGTCCAGTTTGGCGAAGAAGAACAAGAGCTCGTTATGGAGGTCCTCCGATCGGGCGCCGTGGCTCAAGGACCGATGGTTGCGAGGCTCGAGAATCGCTTCGCGGAACTTTTCGGAATACGCCACGCCATAGCGGTGAACAACGGCACGACGGCACTGGTTGCCTCACTTCAGGTTCTGGACCTCAAACCCGGCGATGAAGTAATTACGACACCCTTTACGTTCGCGGCCACCCTCAACGCGATTCTGGAAGCCGGGGCCACGGCGACTTTCGCCGACATCCGTGCCGACGACTTCAATATTGACCCGGCCTCGCTGGCCGAGCGGATCACCGACAAGACCAAGGTCATCCTGCCCGTCCATCTCTACGGTCAGATGGCTGACATGGATCCGATCCAGGCGCTGGCCACCGATCGTGGCCTGCGGATCCTCGAAGACGCGGCGCAGTCCCACGGCGCCGACTACAAGGGCCGCTATGCGGGAAGCTACGGCCTGGGCACCTTCTCCCTGTACGCCACGAAGAACATCACGACCGGCGAAGGCGGACTCATCACGACCGATGACGACGATCTCGCCGACCGGCTCCGCGTCCTGCGCAACCAGGGCATGCGATCGCGCTACGTGTACGAGATGGCCGGACACAACTACCGCCTGACGGACCTCCAGGCCGCCCTCGGCGTTCCGCAGCTGGAACGCTACGAGAAGACCGTCAGCACTCGCCGCCGGAATGCGGACAGGCTGATCGAAGGCCTCGCAGACGTGCCCGGCATCGTCGTGCCCCGCCAGCTCGACGGGCGCGGTCACGTGTGGCACCAGTTCACCATCCGGGTCACGCCGGAAGCCAGGGTGAATCGTGACGAGTTCGTGGCAGCGCTCGCCGAGCGCGGCGTCGGCAGCGGCATCTACTATCCCAAGCTGGTGTTCGACTACGACGCCTACCGCACGCACCCGCGCGTGATCACATCCGACGTGCCCGTTGCCGAGCAGATCGTCTCCGAGGTCGTCTCGCTCCCGGTGAACACGACCCTGTCGGATGCCGACCTCACCGAAATCATCGCGGCCGTTCGCGCCGTTGCGGGGGCCTGAGTCATGACCGCTCGCAAACGCGTAGTCCTGGTCGGCGCCGGCAACATGGGCAGCCACCACGCCCGAGTGATTTCCCAGTCCGACCGCGCCGAACTCTCCGTCCTGGTGGACCCGCGCGAAGACATCGGCCGCAAGGTCGCCGAGCGGTATGGAGCTGCCTGGGCTCCTGAGCTCCCCGACCTGACCGACGTGGATGCGGTCGTTGTGGCCGCTGCCACCGAGGCACACTACGACCTCGCCATGGAGGTGCTGTCCCAGGACCGGCCGCTCCTGATCGAAAAGCCCGTCGCCGACAGCCTCCTGCGCACCCGGGAGATCCTGGATCGCGCTGAGGAGCGGGACCTTCCGCTCATGTGCGGTCTGCTGGAGCGTTACAACCCGGCAGTCCTGACGGCTCGGTCCCTTCTCGAGAACCCGGTGCACGTCATCGCCACCCGTCACTCCCCGTACGCGCCGCGCATCCGCACCGGCGTGGCCTGGGACCTGCTCGTGCACGATGTGGACCTCGCGATCAACATCATCGGTTCGGCGCCCACCAGCGTCGACGCCACGCTCGGATTCTTCCACCGGGACTCCGCTCCGATGGCGGAAGACGTCGCTGAGACGACACTCGGCTTCGCGAACGGCGCCATCGCCCGCGTCTCTGCGAGCCGGGTGGGTCAGCGCAAGATCCGGCAACTCTCCGTCTACGAACTCGATCGGCTCATCGAAATCGACCTGCTCCGGCGCGACGTGACGATCTACCGGCACGTGTCCGAGAACTCGGTGGACGACGGTCGGGGATACCGTCAGCAGACCGTGATCGAGATTCCTGAATTGGTGACATCGCAGGAACCGCTGACCACGCAGTTCACCCGCTTCCTCGACACGGTCGACGGCGTCGTCGACGCGGCCGCCGAACGCGCAACGATCGTGCCGTCCCACAGCGTGATCGACCAGGTCATTTCACGGAAACTCTCACTCTGAGGTGCTGGCCTCCGGAGACCCGATCGACGACGGCGTGGCGAGAAGGCCGGTATTCGGCCGAATCGTGAACCATTCCGCCGTGCGATACCTGGTCGCCGGAGGCCTGGCATTCCTGGTCGATGTGGGCATTCTGGCCCTGCTCAGGCAGGTGCTGGACTGGCCGCTCTGGCTCGCGACGGGGGTGGCCTTCCTCCTCAGCTTCTTCTTCACGTACTCCATCCAGCGGTACTTCTCGTTTGAGTCGAGCGCCGCCCACGGCGTAGCGCTGATCAAGTACGCGGCGCTCGTCGGTTTCAACACCATTGCCGTTGTCTTGATCGTGACGTTGATCAATCCCACACCACTCGGCTGGCTCGGCGGCAAGATCGTCGCGACGGCCCTGTCAACGGTGTGGAACTACTTCGCCTATCGTTATTGGGTGTTCGCCGACACCCGCCCCAGCAAGAAGGACTAGACGTGTATCAAGGAGCCTGCATCGCGGCCGTCGTGCCCGCGTACAAAGAGGAACGGATGATCGCGACGGTCATCGAGACCATGCCTGACTACGTCGATCACATTGTGATCGTCGATGACTGCAGTCCCGACGACACAAGCGGTGTCGTCGCGCGCCTGGCCGATGACCGGGTGACGCTCATCCGGCACGAGGTCAACCAGGGGGTCGGCGGCGCCATCGTCACCGGGCACAAGGCCGCGATGGCCCTTGGGTCCGACGTCAACGTCATCATGGCCGGCGACGCCCAGATGGACCCGAATCACCTCCCGGATCTTCTGGACCGGGTCACCCGTGACGGTTACGGATTCGCCAAGGCGAATCGCTTCTTCGCACCCGAGTCCTTCGAGGGAATGCCGAACTACCGGGTGTTCGGCAACATCGTGCTGTCGTTCATGACGAAGCTGGCCTCCGGCTATTGGAATCTGTTCGATCCTCAGAACGGCTACACGGCTGTCCGTACGGAGGTCCTGAAGCGGGTCCCGCTCGACCGGGTTTCACGTCGCTACAGTTTTGAGAACGACCTCCTCATCCACCTCAACATCCTTCAGGTCGGGGCCGTGGATGTTCCCATCCCCGCGGTCTACGCCGACGAAGTGTCCTCGATCCGGCTCAGCAAAGTCGTACCGGAACTGCTGAATCTGCTCGTCCGGGGCTTCTGGCGTCGGATCTGGTACCGCTACGTGCTCTGGTCGTTCTCCCCCATCGCGCTGCTGCTGGTCCTCGGCCTCGGGCTCTTCACCATTGGATCCGTCATCGCGATCTGGGTCTGCTTCCAGGTCGCCAGCTCGGTCATCGCAACGGCAGCGACGGTGATGTTGGCGGCTTTGCCGCTGATGATCGGCACCCAACTACTCGTCAGTGCCCTGCAACTTGATATCCAGGCCAGTCCGTCGGAGCCGACTTTCAGTCCCTTCCAGAAGTAGCGGCCGTCGAGGTCACGCCGCCCGGGCCAGCCACTCGGCGAGCTGTTTCGCCTGCGGCGCCTCGGGCGCCAGGGCGAGGGCCGCAGTGACCACGGGCGCGCCCAGTTCGGCGAGCCGGACCTCGAGCGTGTCCAGGGGAATCCGCGTGCAGGTGGTCAGGATACTCAAGTACGCGGCGGCGCGATCGTCGACGGCCATTCCCGCATCCTCCGCCACCTGGACGATCGCGGATTCCTCCAGCGTCAGGGAGTGCGCCCCCGGCCCGATGTAGTTCACCTCGCAGGACGTGATTCGCATGTACTGGGTGCTGGCCCAGACTTCTGCCAGTCTCGAGTACTCGGCCACGGGCCCCTGCAGGGAGAAGCACCGGAACGAGTAAAGGGGTTCCAGCTCCAGCGGGATCTCGGTGGTGTCGTCGAGGGCCGCGGGCAGTCCCAACGCGGATGCCCGCGCCGGGACTGCGCCCGTCAGTGCGGCCGCGGCGAAGACGCCGATGGCCGCTCCCAGGCGCAGAACCGAGCGTCGGTCGAGCCGTGGTCCCTCAAAGTCTTGTTTCATGCGACGCACCGTTCTCCCGATCGTGAAGCGCTGAGATGTCCTGTCATGATTTCGCCTTCCGGGCGCTCAAACGCTCACGCGTTCCTGGATGATGTCCGCCTGCGGTGCCTCGGGGCACAGTGTCAATGTCGCCTCCAGAACGGGGACCGGGATCGACGCGAATCCATACGGGCCGTCCTCGGATCCGATCCGGGTGCAGGCCGCGTAGACATCGAGGAAGAGCTGCTCGGGCTCACCCGCATCGGCCGTCTGGCGTGACGCGACTTCCACAACGGCCTTCTCCTCCTCGGTCAGGGTGAAGGGCGGCGGCCCGACGTATCGGGTGACGCAGTGGTCTATCCGCAGGTAATTGGTCGACGCCCACGTTTCCTCGAGGCTGGAATAGTCCCCGACCAACTGCCCGTCCTCGAAGAAGCACCGGCTCTGAAACCTCGTCGGCGTTTCCGCGGGAGGCGATTCGGAGGGAGTGGCTTCCGCGGGAGGCGATTCGGACGTCTGATCGGTGGGACCGGCAGTGCGCGTGGCGCCGTTCCCCGTTCCCGAGCAGCCGCCCAGGAACACGGCCGTCGCGACGACGAGTGCCGCCAGCGTGCGCCGGCGTCCCCGTGACAGGAGTCCGGGTCCTAGAGGATCGCGGTCATGCCGTTCCATCCTGACCCCACCTGCTTTCGAGCCAGCCAACCGCCCGCGCCGTTGCCGGGATACATCCACAGGACACCGTCCGAGGCCCGCGCGAGGACATCCGAACGCCCGTCACCGTTGAAATCACCCGGACTCAGGATCGCCGTCATCACATTCCAGCCGGACCCCACCGCCGATCGGCCCCCCCAGCCACCGGTGCCGTTCCCCGGATACAGCCACAGCACGCCGTTCGCATCCCGGGCCAGCACATCCGTCCGTCCGTCACCGTTGAAGTCACCCGGGCTCAGGATCACCGACATCACATTCCAGCCCGACCCCACCGCCGAGCGGGCCAGCAGAGCGCCCGTGCCGGTGCCCGGGTACAGCCACAGCACGCCGCCCGCATCCCGGGCCAGGACATCCGCCCGACCGTCACCGTTGAAGTCGTAGGGGCTCAGGATCGCCGTCATCGACTCGAACCCCGACGCCACCACCGACCGGGCCAGCCAGCCGCCCGAACCATCGCCCGGGTACAACCACAGCAGGCCGCCCGCATCCCGGGCCAGGACATCCGCACGCCCGTCACCGTTGAAATCACCCGGGCTCAGAATGACCGTCATCGAATTCCATCCGGACCCCACCTGCGACCGGGCCAGCCAACCGCCCGAACCATTGCCCGGGTACAACCACAGCAGGCCGCCCGCATCCCGCGCGAGGACATCCGCCCGGCCGTCGCCGTTGAAATCGTGCCTGGGCTGCACAGCAACCGCAGCCAGGGTGTAGGTCTCCGCGACCGGGGCGGAGCTGTTCCCGGCGGAGTCGACTGCGATGAAGCGCAGCGTGAAGCCGGCTGTCAGGGTGATCGGGCCGGTGTAGCGGGTGCTGGACGTCGATGGTGTGGTTCCGTCCCCGGTGTAGTAGATCACCGCCGGCTCATTCGAGGTCAGGGTGATCTGCTGTCCGGAGGGGTACTGCCCTCCGGCGGGCGACGCAGTCACCACCGGCGCCGTGGTGTCGGCGACGGAGAAGGTCCTCGTGCCCACGGTCCGGTTGCCGCTCTGGTCGGCGACCTCGACCTCGAAGACGTGCGGCCCCGCGGCCAGCCCCGTGTAGCTCTGGGGGGAGGTGCACGGCGCGAGGTCCTGCGTGTCAAGGCGGCACCGGAAACCCGACACGTCGGTGGAGGTCGAGGAGAACTCGAAGGAGGGCGAAGCGGACAGGGTCGCGCCATCCGCGGCGGGAACGGTGATCGTGAGCGATGGCCCGGCGGTGTCCACCAGGAACCCGACCTGGCTGACGGGGCTGACGTTGCCGGCGCGGTCCACGGCCTTGACCCGCAGGACGTGGTTCCCGTCGGTCGCGAAGGTCAGGACATCACCGGAGGCGCAGGCCGCGTAGGCGGAGGCCTCCGCAGAGTCGATCGCGCAGAAGAGTGCTGTTCCACTCTCGGCCAGAACATCGAGCAGTATCTGGCGTCCCACCAGCTGGCCCTCGGCAGGCGCCCCGATGGTCGGAGCCGCGGGCGAGACAGTGTCGATGGTGAACGCGTGCGTGACCGGCACGCCCGTGCCCGCCTGGCGCACGGCGAAGGTGTAGCTGCCGTCGGCCTGCGGAGCCAGCGGTGTGAAGGTGCCGCCGCTGCAGGTCGCCCACACCGGGTTCTGGCCGTCCCGGTAGAGCGCGCACTCGAGTGAGCTGCCCGGGGCGGCGGTCACCGTGAAGGTGGGCGTCGAATCGTTGGTGATCGCCGGATCCACGGCCGGGCTTCCGTCCGAGGCGGTGGGCCCCGACACGATCCGCACGGTGGACGACTCTCCCAGGACGTAGAGGGAACCGGTGCCCCGGGGATTGGTAGCGCCCAGGAGCCCCACGTCATCGGCAACCATCAGCTTGCCCTCGCGTAGTCCCAGGCCTCCGATCCGGCTGTACCCGGTCGCCCAGCCCGACTCGATCTGGCCGGTGTTCGTCGACACGCGGGTGACGACATCCTGGCCGGCGCTCGTGGCCTGGGCCGTCCCGACGTACAGCGCCGCCGTCGCCGGGTCGTAGAGAAGGGCGGATGGCACTCCCACCGCGTAGGACGCGGCGGGCGCGACGCTGGACCGGTGTCCTGCCGGCGGCGCGCTGAAGGACCTGAGACCGGTGGTTTCGGCGACGTAGACCGTCACCCACCCTCCCGTCGTCACTCCGGCTGCCGCGATGGCGACGGGGGCGGGATTTGTGACGTAGGCCACGGTCTCGACACCGGGCTGGCTTTTTGCCGGGTCGATGATCCGGACCACCGTGCGAGCGCGCTGGAAGATGACATACGCGTGCCCGTCGGCGCCGATGCTGACGGCCCGGGGGCGGATGTCACCGTCGTAGAGGGTCAGCTTGTTCTGGAACCGGAAGGTCCGGGACTCGGTGTTCCACCGCGCCCGGGTCACCTCGGCACTTCCGGCCGAGTAGTCAGGGATCAGGGCGAGCTCATCGCCGCTGCCCACGGCACCCGCTGTGGGGTCGAAGAACGCGGGCGCGCCGGCCCTGGTCGGCCCCGCCCCTGCGCCGCTGAGCGTGCCGCCCAGGCAGGTCGCGGTCTCGATGGCCCCCGCGGCCGGCGGGGAGGGCTGGCTCACCCGGCAGAAACCGGCCACCCGGTCGGACACCCAGACCCGGCCGGCGGGGTCGACCAGCGAGCCCGTGGACTGTGACAGCCCCGTCGCCAGCACGGTCCGGGTCTGGTCTGCAGTGGCGGCCACGGGCTCGAAGTGCATGAGCAAAACAGCGGACAACAGGCAGGCCAAGGCGAGCGCCCCCAGCCGACGGATCGGGTTGGCGGGTGTATGGCGATGTCTCGGGTGAACCGTCATGCGAGGAACCGTACTCCGGATCGCGGAGCGGGCTACCCCCCGTCAACCCCCACAACTGGGTCCACGATTCCGGGCCGGTCGCGACCGGCCGGCGGGGCCGTCAGCCGCCGGTCCGGTCCCGTATCATGTTCGCCTGCGGCGCCTCGGGGCAGAGGGAAAGCGCTGCTTCCAGCACGGGAACGGGGATCGATGAGAAACCGTACGGGCCGTCCTCCGACCCGATCCGCGTGCACGCCGCGAAGATGTTCAGGTAGAGCCGTTCCGGCTCCCCCGGATCGGTCAGCTGGCTGGACGCGATCTCCGCGATTGCCGCCTCGTCCTCGGTCAAGGTGAAGGGCGATGGCCCGCCGTACCGTGTCACGCAGTGATCGATCCGCAGGTAGTTGGTCGACGCCCACGTCTCGTCGAGGCTGGAGAAGTCCCCCAGCACCCGGCCGTCCGCGTTGTAGCACCGGCTCTGGAACCGTCCCAGCTTGCCCGCGGTCGGTGTCGCGCTGCCTTCGCCGAAGATGGTGGTCATCCCGTTCCAGCCCGACCCCACCTGCGCGCGCGGCAACCAGCCACCGAGACCATCGGCGGGATACAACCACAGCACTCCGCCACCATCCCGCGCCAGGATATCTGACTCGGCATCGCCGTCGAAATCACCGGGACTCAGGATGCTCGTCATCCCGTTCCAGCCCGAGCCCACCTGCGAGCGAGCCAGCCAACCGCCGGCGCCATCACCGGGGTACAACCACAACACCCCGCCACCATCCCGGGCCAGGACATCCGACCGAGCATCACCGTTGAAATCACCGGGACTCAGGATGCTCGACATCCCGTTCCAGCCCGACCCCACCTGCGAGCGAGCCAGCCAACCGCCGGCGCCATCACCGGGATATGACCACAACACCCCGCCACCGTCCCGGGCCAGGACCGTCGGCGCGGTCTGTTGAACCGCCGTGGCGGAGGCACCGAAGGCCCCACCGGCGGCCGCGGGGGGTGCGAACAGACCGCCCGCAACCAGAATCGCCGTCAATAGGAGGGAGGAGACCGCCGGCAGTACGACTGACAGACCAGGGTGCGAACCGAAGTGAGGAAGCATGGACGAAATCTACACGCCTCACACGGGGGGCTAGTCACGCCCCTCCGCCCCGGTCTACATTGTCCGTGGAAAGGGGGGACATCCGTGAGCTTCCAAGTCTCCACAGCCAAAGTGGGTATCACTCCCACCCTGGCCAGCAATCCGTATATGGCCGGCTACGGCGTGCAGTCTGCCCCGCGCGTGGCCGCGAGCGGCACTCCGTACCGGGAACCGCTGTCCGCTCGGTGCGTCATCCTGTGGGACGACTCGCACCCGAACGCGCTCATCACCCTCGACCTTCTGGCCATCCCCCGATCGATGAACCTGGCGTTGCGGCCGCGCTTACTCGCGCTGGCGGGGTGGACCAACTCCGACATCACTCTGCAGGCCACCCACACCCACAACGGTCCGGCCCTCATCGATATGCTGCACCCCTTCGTCACCTACGGCCTCTCCGACCTCACCCTCCTCCGGAGCTACAGTTCGTGGCTCCAGGACAAGATCGTCGAGGTGGTGACCACGGCGCTCAACGCCGCTCGGACATCCGTCACACTCGACTACAAGGTGACCAGCGCTGGTTTCGCCGTCAACCGAGTGGGGCTGCCCACCGTCGAGAGGCAGGTACCCGTGCTCACCGCCCGGCGGAGCAACGGAGTCCCCCGGGCCGTCATCTTCAGCTACGGCTGTCACCCCGTGAGCGCCGGATGGCGCGAACTCTTCGACGGTGATTGGCCTGCCGGCGCCTGCACGTACATTGAGAATGCCCGACCGGGCTGCTTCGCCATGTTTCTGCAGGGTCCGGCCGGGGACCAGGACCCCGCCGGTGTCCGCAGCTGGGCCCTGCGTGACGCCCACAGTTCAGCGCTCGGCAGCGCCGTGTCGACCGCGGCGGGTACAGCCGGGCGAGCGATCTCCGGCCCTGTCCAGACCAGCTACCGGGAAGTCGGCCTCCCCCTCGACATTCTCACCACGGCCGCCAACCTCGCCGCGGTCCGAGCGGCCTACGTGGAGAGGATGGACAATCCGGCGGGCCAGCCGGCCTGGTTTCAGCGCCACGCCGAACTCATGATCAGCCGCATCGACAGCGACACCATCGCAACGTCCATCCCGACCCCGATCCAGGTCTGGAAATTGCAGGGAAGCCCGACACTCCGGATCGCCCTCACCGGCGGCGAACTGGTCAGCGGCTACGGCGCCTACTTCCGCAACCGCTTCGGCGGGGCGAACGGAATCCTCATCGGCGGCTATGCCAACGAGGTCAGCTGCTACGTTCCCGCGAACAACTTCTTTCCGCCCTACGTCACGGGCGGCAGCTACGAGGGCGGCTGGGACCCCGACTCCCCGGGGATCGCGGGGGGCAGCATGACCGTCTACTCGCACCTGGCCCATTTGAAAGCCGGTGTCGGCGGGGTCGAGTCCACACTCATCGCCGCAGTGACCTCACAACTCAGCTGACGACCGCGCTGGGAGTGGCAGAAGCTTCCGGGGACGCATGCCGGTGGAGGCTCCGGTCACTCACCACGGACCGCTGGAACGCCACCGCCCACAGGGCGATGATTCCTGTCATTCCGATGCCGGCAACCACCTGCCAGATCCACGTACCCCCCGGCGGCACCCAGAGCGGCACCTGTTGGAGGGCGTCCAGCCAGCTCGTGTCGGTGCCGACGGCATACCGCTTGATCGCCGTCGTGAGAGCGAATACCTGTCCCAGCACGATCAGACCGCCGACAATTCCGATGAACCGCATCGGCTGGCGCAGCCCGGTCGGCGCGGCTCCCATCCGCGATTCTGCCCCGATCGCAACGCCGGCGATCAGCATCACCATCACGAAGGCGACCAACGCGTACCGGCCCTGCCAGATGTACCCGGACGATTCCACTGAGGCCGCCTGAACGATCGGCGGCACGAGCATCAAACCAGCCAGACAAACGATGACGCCGGCCAGTGCGCGCCCTCGCGCGACAGTCAGGGCTCCCACCGTCAACCCCAGCCCCAGCGCGGACCAGAGCACATAGTTGAGGGCCGGGGACAGGGTGTCGAGCCAGCCGAACACCCCGACAAGTCCCGGGTCGAAGGAACGCCCGACCAGCATTTCGACGAACGCCTCAACGCGCCCGACTTCGCCGGCGCCGGGAAACACACCCATACTTCCGAGGGTGCCGGTGGCCAGAATCCACAGCCCGGACACGCCGACACCGGCAGCGAGGACCAGGATGGTGATCCAAACATCGAGGCGTTTCAGCAGCGCCGACAACCGCGCCCAGGGGGTGAAGGTCAGCACCGCAACGGCGATCAGGGCCATCCACAGCGGAGAGAGCCCCCGAGCCTGGGCGAGGAGGAACCCACTGGCGGCCACCGCCCCGAGCCACCATCGGTCGTGGGCGGACTTACCGGTCACGACAACCAACAGTGACGCCAGCAATGCTGCGCCCGTCGCAATTTCCAGTGCGTTCGGATTCACGGCGCCGTTCAGGAAGAACACCATCGGAGTCAACGCTGCCACGAACCCCAGGCCGGTCCACAGCGGATTGCCCAGCCGGAGCATCGCGCCGAAGGTGATGGCCAGGAAGAACGAGGCCACGAGGCCCCCGGTCAGGCGCATCACCATCACGGCTCGGGAGGTGTCTTCGGTGAGTAGCGAGGGGACGCCGACGATCGCATAATAGGTCGGGTTGTACAGCCCTGCGGATGTTGTCGCGCTGACCAGGTCGGTGCCGTTGGTGACCTCGGGGATACAGTCCGCTTCCTTCGCGCCGTCGAAAGCGAAGCACGGCCATTTGGCCGCCGCGGCCAGCCCGGAGGGTATCTCCACCCGGGTCACGGCCGGAGCTTCCGTGATCGCACCGATGAACTGTCCGCGAGCCACCGAAGCAGCTTTGATGATGTGCGCAGGCTCGTCCGGGCTCGCTCCGAGCGGAGTGCTGATCGCCCAGGCCGCTGAGACCAGGAAGAGGAGCAGACAGCTGACGACCAGGGTGACCCATTTGCCCGCTGCCACCGCATCAAAAAATCGTCGCACTTGATCCCTTTTCCTTGTCCGCCCCACGAGGCCGATCGGCCTGGTTCACCCACATGCCGAATCCCGGAGGCCAGGCCACCGAAGACGGGGCCATCCTGTCAGGATATCCGAGCTGATCGGATGACTAAACCGTGACGGTCTGGCACCCCATCAACGTGTGCCCGCCCGGACCGGTGTTGATCCCGTAGACACACACCCGGTGCGAACCCGCCGACGCCGCGATCGACTCCGAGAAACCGTGCGCCGAGCCGTACCCCGGATAGGCCGCCCCGATATCCGGACGGTCCCTGTTCGCGGTGAACGCGACACCCACCGAATCCACATACACATGCACCGCGATCGGCGCCGCCGTGTCCGGATCCAGGGCCCAGCCGCCGACGGAGATCCGGCCCGCGTTGACGGCCACCGTCTCGACGTTACCGATCGGGGCACGACCCTGCTCCACAATGGACGGCGCGGGAGCCGGAACGGTCACGTCTTTGCAACTGATCAGGGTGTGGCCGCCCGGACCGGTGTTGATCCCGTAGACACAGACCCGGTGCGAACCCGCCGACGCCGCGATCGTCTCCGAGAAACCGTGCGCCGAACCGTACCCCGGATACGCCGCCCCGATATCCGGACGGTCCTTGTTCGCGGTGAACGCGACACCCACGGAACCCACATACACATGCACGCCGATGGAAGACGTCGTGTCCGGATCCAGGGCCCAGCCGACGACGGAGATCTTGCCCGCCTCGACTGCCACCGACTCTACGTTGCCGACGGGAGCCCGGCCCTGATCCACCATGGCAGGAGCAGGGACGACCACGTCCTTACAGCTGAGCAGCGTGTGCCCACCCGGACCGGTATTGATCCCGTAGACACAGACCCGGTGCGAACCCGCCGACGCCGCGATCGTCTCCGCGAAACCGTGCGCCGAACCGTACCCCGGATACGCCGCCCCGACATCGGGGCGGTCCCGGTTCGCGGTGAACGCCACACCCACGGAGTCCACGTAGACGTGCACCGCGATCGGCAACGCCGTGTCCGGGTCCAAGGCCCAACCGGACACCTTCAGCGAGTTCGGACCCGTCGACACCGAGTCGACATTGCCGATGGGCGCCCGACCCGATTCCGTCATCGTCGGCTGCGCACCCGGGACGACGACTGTGCTGCAGTTGAGCACCGTCGTGGAACCCAGCCCGATGTTCATGGCATACACGCACACGGAATGAGACCCTGGCGAAGCGGGGATCGTTTCGTCAAAGCCGTGTGCACTCCCGTACGCGGGATACAGCCTGCCGATGTCCGCTCGTGGAAGCTTCGCCACGACTGACTTACCGACCTCACCGACGTACACGTGAACGGTGGACGGATCAGCGGTGTCGGGATCGAGCGCCCACCCGCTGACTCTGATCCCGCCGGTGACCGCGGCGGCACTGTCCACTGCGCCGATGGGCGGTCCGCTGAGCGCGTTGACGGTACGGCAACCCAACAGCACATTCGCCCCAGGTCCCTGATTGATGGCATAGATGCACACGTTATTGGGGCCGGTTGAGTTGACCGGCACGGTCACGTCGAATCCGTGCTTGGAGCCCAGGCCCGGGTACGCCGCCGACACATCGGGTCGCTCGAGCGCGGCCGTGAACGGTTTCCCCGCCGCCCCGACATACACGTGGACATCCACGGGAGCCGAGGTGTCCGGGTCGATCGCCCAGCCCCGCACGCGGAAATTGCCGGGCGTGGCCGTCACTTCCTCAACATTGCCGAACGGATCCGTGCTTCCCGTCGTCGACCCGAACCACTTGGTGAAGAAGACCCAGAAATTCCGGTTGCCGTAGGAGGAGCAGGCGTCGCCGGTGCCGCCCAGGTTTGCCAGTGACGCCGCATTCGGCTGGTACGGGGTGTAGTTGTACAGGCTGGCCGTCGCCTGGTTGAAGATCTTGACCGTGCTGCTTCCACACGCGCTGTTCGGGTGGTATCCGACGCTGACGCTTCCGATCCGGTACTGCCGGTCCGGATAGTTGGTGTACTGACGGAACTGCCACGCGGCCTTGTAGATCTGGTTGTACAGGCCGTAGAAGGCGGAATCGCAGACGCTCGTGTCGGGGCATCCGTAGCCCATCGCCTTGCGATAGGTACCATCCGTCGGGCTGGTGGCACCGACAAGGCCGGTTTCCTTCTCCAGGAGCACGAGGAGCGTCTGCGGATTGATTCCACAGGCCTGCGCCGTCTTGAAGAGGATGCGGCTGGCCAGTTCGTTTTCGGCGCCGATGTACGCCTTGCAGTGACCGGGCTCGACCGCGGCACGGGTGAAGGTCGAGACCCGATAGTCCTTGAGACAGGTGTACCCGGTCTTGCAGGTCGCGACTTTGCTGTTCAGAAAGCTCTGAATCTGGCTCTCGGTCATCGTTCCGGAGTCCAAGAACTTCTCGTCGGAGATGATGTAGCCCGGGTCGAAGTCGGAACCCGACAGCGCCTCGGCTGGTGAGGGCATGGAGACGAGCACGGAGGCCAGGAACGCCCCGCACACGATCAAGGCCCAGCTTCGCATGACGCCTGCACGCATTGGTTCGATCCCCGTATCTTTGCCCCGCTCGGCGCAACGTCAACGAGACTATGTCAGGAAAAGGGCCGCTCCCCCGAACGACACGTGAACATCGGGGGAAACGGCCCTCATCAAACTACCTGCGCACTAGCTGGAAACCACCCGCAAACTACCTGCGAGAGTCGCGGATTCTGACCCGGCGCGCCCTGAACCGTTCGATGACTGCGCCGGCGCCGCCCTGACGGAAGTAGTATGCGACTCGATCCACGTCCCTGCGGATGCCCGTGTGGGGGCTCCGACGCGCGGCCTCCAGGGGCTTGACCTTGGCCGTCAGGGCCGCAGCGGTCTCACCGGGCGTGACCGTCTTGTCCGCCGCGTGGACCGGCTGACGGCAGAATTCGACCAGCGGGGCGAGTGCCCGCTCCCAGACGAACGTCTCACGCACCCGCTGGACGTTCGCCCGGGCCGCCTCGATGGCGTTCGAGTCGTACAGGTACGTCTTCAGCGCCGCCACGAGGGCGTCCTGGTCGCGCTCCGGAATCGACGCTCCGAGCTTCTCCTTCTCGACGAGGTCGCCGAAGGAATCACCCTCCGTGGTCACGATTGGAAGGCCCGCCCACAGGTAGTCCAGAATGCGGGTGCGGAAGGAGAACGTCGTCTCCACGTGCTGGAAGTGCGTGGAGACGCCGATGTCGGCTTCCAGAAGGTAGTTCTGCCGGTCGTCGAACGACACCCAGGACTCGTTGAAGAATACGTGCTTGTTCGTCATGCCCAGTTCCTTCGACAGCACGCGGGCTTCCGCCACGGCTTCCATCTCCGGCACGTCCGGGTTGGGATGCTTGACGCCCAGGAAGAAGAGGCGCACGTCGGGGTGTTCCACGGAGATCTCCGCGACCGCGCGAATGAGGGTGCCCGGGTCGAACCAGTTGTAGATCCCGCCGCCCCAGACGATCACCTTGTCGTCGAGTCCGATGCCGGGGGTCACCCCACGGATGGCCGCCCGGGACTTGACCGGGTCCGTGCTGGAGATGCCGAACGGCGCCACGGCGATCAGGGAATCGAGTTCGCTGTCGCGGGAATAGGTGAACGCGTTGATCCGCCCGAGACCAGCCAGCTGACCGAGCCAGAAGTGCCGCTGCCGGTCGCTGGCGCAGAGGAAGAAGTCGCCGATCAGCAGCTGGTGGTTCAGCGCCTCCGTCGCATCGTTCACCTGTTTGTTCCACAGCTCCAGAACCTTGCCGCGGCCCTGCTCCAGCTGCTCGAGGTGCAGGGGGTCGTAAACGTCGACGACGATCACCTTGGACGAGCGCTCCAGAGCCGGGAACAGCGCCAGCGCGTGCCCCTGCACGATGATGACGTCCGCCCACTTCTCGTGTTCCACCACCGAGCTGGGGCGGTGGTGCGAGATGACGGCGACCTCGAAGGCATCATCCAGCGAGTCGGCGCGGGTCATGCTGACCAGACGCACGTCGTGTTCGTCCGACAGCAGCTTGGCGATGTGCCAGGCACGAATCGCCGGTCCCGCCATCTTCTCGCCGACGGAGTCTCCGGTGATCACCAGGATGCGCCGGCGTGACGTCCCGGTGAGGACGCCGAGGCTGTCCACGATCTTCTCGTAGCCGCGGAGGTAGCTTTCGATCGGGTACGCCGGTTCGTCGACGTTGCCGAAGAGCCGGCTCATGTCCCGATCGGTCCGCTTGCGGGTTGCCTGCACGGCGGCCCGCGCCTCGGTCATCTGGGGCAGCAGTTCCACGAGCTGGTCAATGGCGAACACGCCCGCCATGGTCGACTTGGGGACCGGCATGGTCGGTTCGCTGTCACCTCCCGGGTTCCGAAGGTCCAGCGAGGTGGAGTCCAGCTGACCCCGGCCGATGGCCCGCCGGGTCGCCAGGAGCAGCGCACCGGGGAAGACCCGGGCCAGGGACTCATCGTCGAGGTTCTTGTACAGCGTATAGAGAGCGTTGCGTTCGAGCAGATACTCCTCACGGAAGTTGCCGAACTTGTTCATGGAGGCGTGGTGCTTATGGAAGGCCAGCGACTTGGGCTGGAACCGGAACCGGTAGCCGAGCAGGTTGAGCCGCCAGCCCAGGTCCACGTCGTCGTAGAACATGAAGAAGTTGTCGTCGAACCCGCCGAGTTCCTCGAAGACGTCGGCCTTGATGAACATCGCCGCCCCCGTGCCGAAGAGGACGTCTTTCTCGTCATTCCAGGCGCCGCGGTCCTTCTCGCCCGCGTGCGGCTTATAGCCCATGCCGTACCAGGTCACGGCCGCGTCGAGGTAGTCGACGTTCACGCCGTCCCAATCAAGGACCTTGCTGGCGACGGCGCCGATGTCGGAGCCGGTCGCGAAGGTGTTGATGGCCTCCTTGATCCAGTCCGGATGCGGCTTCGCGTCGTTGTTGAGGAAAGCGACGAACTCACCCGTCGAGTGGGAGACGCCGAGGTTGCAGCCGCCCGTGAAGCCGAGGTTGGCCTTGGAATCGATGACCGTCACGCCCGGTTCCAGCTTCGACAGACGCTCGAGACTGTCGTCCCCGGAGCCGTTCTCCACAACGATGATTTCGAGGAGTTCCGCCGGCCAGTTGAGTTCCTGAAGAACGCGAACACATTCGATTGTGTCGTCCGTCCCTCGGAAATTCACGAGGACAACGGAAACCAGACCTGTTCGTCTCTTCTTCAACAATTCACCTTTGCTCAGCCGGTCGATCAGTGTGGGAAGTCTACCAACCCTTGTCCCCGGCGAGGCCGGGAGACGCCCCCGGCAAGGCCGGGCGACGCCGTCCCGAGCGCGGCATCTGACCCGGCACCCAGACGGTGCAGTTATGATTTGGTGTGATCATGACTGCTTCGAAGGACTCACCCGACGCGCGAACCGCCAGATTTCGGCGACTGGCATCCGTCCCACTTGACACGATTGGATCGCGTTCCCGCCCTCTGGCCGGTGCCTGGACCTCCATCCGTGATATCGGCGGCCAGAAGGAAATGCTCGGCCTGCTCGTCCGTCGAGACCTGAAGGCCCGTTACAAGGACAGTGCCCTGGGTTTCCTGTGGTCGCTGATCAAACCCCTCACTCAGCTCGTCATCTACTACGTCGTCGTCGGCAAGTTCCTCGGCGCTGCGCGCGGTATCCCCGACTTCGCCATTTACATCTTCACCGGGCTGACCGCGTACACGCTCTTCAGCGAGATTGTCGCCTCCGCGACGGCCTCGATCATCGGCAATGCCGGCCTGATCAAGAAGATCTACCTCCCGCGGGAGATCTTCCCCCTCGCCAGCGTCGGTTCCGCCAGCTTCAATTTCCTGATCCAGCTCGCGATCCTGATCATTGCCACCATCGTCGTGGGCAGTCATCCGCTCGGCTGGGATCTGCTGTACTTCTTCCCGTCGGTCCTGGTGCTCCTGGTGTACGCCACGGCCCTCGGCCTGCTGCTGTCGGCTCTCAACGTCTACCTCCGGGATGTGCAGTACCTCGTCGAGGTCGCAATGATGGTTCTCATGTGGGCCTCCCCCATCGTCTACACGTGGTCCATGGTCCGCGACATCCTCGGGAACGGGATCCTGCTCAACATCTACACGAGCAACCCGATCACGCTGTCCGTGCTGGGTTTCCAGCAGGCATTCTGGACGGCCGGTGAGGGGACGCCCTTCCCCGATGACCTGCTGCTGCGGCTCGCAGTCACGTTCGTCGTCGGCCTGGTCCTCCTCTTCGTATCGCAGCGGGTGTTTTCCCGTCTCCAGGGCAACTTCGCCCAGGAACTCTAACGAGAAACAGAATCGACGCAATCATGAATTCCCCCCTTCTCGAAGCCGGCTCGGACGCGCCGGTACCCGCCCCGGTCGTCATCACCGCCCACGACGTGTCCAAGCGGTTCGTGGTCCGCAAGGACAACGCCCTCAAGGAACGGCTGGTGACGCTGGGCAAGATGGGCCGCCAGCACCGCCAGGAGTTCTGGGCCCTGCGCGACATCGACATCACCATCGAGGCGGGAACGACAGTCGGGCTCATCGGGCACAACGGGTCCGGCAAGAGCACACTCCTCAAGGTCATCGGCGGCATCATCCAGCCGACCACCGGAACCGTGTCGCGACGCGGGCGGATGGCCGCGCTGCTCGAACTCGGCGCCGGATTCCACCCGGACCTGACCGGCCGTGAGAACGTCTTCCTCAACGCGTCGATCCTCGGCCTGACCCGGGCGGAGACGGAAGAGCGTTTCGATGACATCCTGAGCTTCTCCGGGATCGGCGACTTCATCGACACCCAGGTGAAGTTCTACTCGTCCGGAATGTACGTGCGGCTCGCCTTCTCGGTCGCCGTTCACACCGAACCGGATGTCCTCCTCGTCGACGAGGTCCTCGCCGTGGGGGACGAGGCATTCCAGCGCAAATGCCTGGACAAGATCCGTTCCTTCCAGGCCGAAGGCCGGACGATCATCCTCGTCAGCCACTCGCTGGGCCAGGTGACGGAACTGTGCGACCGTGCCATCCTGCTCAATCGCGGTGAGATCGAATTCGACGGCAACGCACACCAGGCCGTGATGGCCTTCCGCAACATTCTCGAGGAACGGCGGGTTGAAGAGGCGGCCGCCGCCTCACCCGACGTCGTCGTTCACGAGGGACACGTCCTGGGTGCGACCGTGCACGCCGTCGGCAAGGCCATCGGCGACCCGGTCCTGCCCGGTGATGACCTTCGGATCGTGATGACGTTCGACCACGATGACGAGCTGACCGACTGGATCGGGGCCTTGCAGATCGACAACGCCTCCGGTCAGGTCGTGTACGGCACCAAGAACTCCCTGATGGACGTGCACCTCCCCCCGCTGTCCGGTCCGGTGTCGCTCGAGTACATCATCCGCAACGTCTCCTTCGGGTCGGGCAAGTATTTCGTGAATGCGTCTCTGCTCGACAGCACCCTCCGGCACGTGCACGACATGCCCCAGGCCTGCACGTTCAATGTGCCCTTCTATCCGCTGGCGACCGGCACGGTTCACGCACAACCGACGTTGCGGATCCTGGACGCCGCCGAGCACGAAGCCCCGGCAGTCTGAGCCCCCGTTCGATGACCGATGTCACGAATAACCAGACTCGACCGGACGGGAGTCGGGACATGAATGACTCCGTGGTGATTGTCACGGTCACGCACAATTCCAGCGCAGTCCTCCCCCGGTTCCTGGCCACCGCCCGCGGCGCGACCCGCGTTCCGACGCCGATCGTCGTGGTCGATAACGCCTCCCAGGATGTCGACGAGGCCAGGACGCTGTCCGAGGCCGGGCAGGCCCGGTTCCTCGGACTCGATTCGAACCGCGGCTACGGTGACGGCATCGCACAGGGAATCGCAGCGCACGCCACCGCGGCCGACTTCATCCTGATTTCCAACCCGGATGTCGAATTCGCCCCGGGTTCCATCGATATTCTTCTCGAGGCAGCGCGGAACAACCCCCAGGCCGGGTCCCTGGGACCGAAGATCGTCGATCTGGCCGGCACCACGTATCCGTCGGCCCGTCCGGTCCCTTCGCTGAGTACCGGCATCGGTCACGCACTGTTCTCCCGCATCTGGCCGACGAATCCCTGGACGCGGTCGTACCGCCCGATCCCGGTGGTCGCCAGTCAGGATATCGTCCCGGCGGGATGGCTGTCGGGTGCGTGCCTTCTGGTTCGGCGAAGCGCCTACGACGCCGTGGGCGGCTTCGACACCTCCTACTTCATGTATTTCGAAGACGTGGACCTGGGCGACCGGCTGGGCAAGAACGGGTGGACGAACCTGTACGTGCCGGCGGCGACCGTCGTGCACACGGGGGCGCACTCCACCTCGCAGAGCCGCGATGCGATGGAACGCAAGCACCACGAGAGCGCGTACCAATTCCTGTCCCGCAAGTACTCCGCCTGGTACTTCTCCCCCGTGCGGGGCGTCCTGCGCCTCGGGCTCCATCTCAGGGGCCGATGGCATCCCGGGCGTTAGTCTTGTCCAAGGATTCGTACGGTAACAGACTGGAGATTCATCACCAATGAGGCTTGTAATGACCCTGATGGTCCGAGACGAAGCGGACGTGATCGGGCCGATGCTGTCGCACCACCTTGCGCAGGGTATCGACAAGATAATCGTCACCGACAACGGTTCCATCGACGGAACCCTGGAGATCCTGCGCGGCTTCTCGGACCAGGGCCTCATCGACCTGCGCGAAGACCCGGTGCACCGCAAGCAGCAGCATTCGGTGGTCACGGCCATGGCTCGCGATGCGTTCCTGCTGTACGGGGCGGATTGGGTGCTGAACGCCGACGCGGACGAGTTCTGGATGCCCGTTGACCGCTCCCTGTCACTGCGTGAGGCCCTAGAGCTCCACCCGAAAAGCCTGCAGAGCTTCGTCGTTCCCGTCGTGGACATGATCGGTCCTCCCGCTGCGAGCGGGTCCGGTCTGCAGCGGCTGATCTATCGGGACCTTCGCACCAACGCGGCCCTGAACAAGGTCGGCCTGCACTCCCATTCCACCCCCGACACGGTTCATATCGGCGTGCCCGACATCGAGATCGCTCAGGGGAACCATTTCGTCAGTCTCGAGGGCCGCGGGGTCGAGCCCGCGACCGCCCTGATCGAGGTACTGCACTTTCCCTGGCGCTCCTGGGACCAGTTCGAGCGCAAGGTCCGCAGCGCCGGGCTCGGCTATGAGAGCAACCCCGACCTGAACCCGAGTCCCAATCACCACGGGATGCAGGAGTACCGGCGCTACAAGCTCGGCAGTCTCCAATCGTTCTACGTTCTGCGGCACCCGACTCCGGAGGAATTCGCCGTCGGTCTGGGCGACGGAACCTTCGTGGAAGAAGAGACGGTTGCCCGCACTCAGGAATCTCCCGTCCCCGATGTCCCCCTCGACGTGGACCTGCTGGCCGCCGCACGGCGACTGGGACCGGTGATCGCCGCCACGGAAACCGAGTTCAAACGGATGCTTGCCGCGGAGCAGGAAGAGACACGGTCCTTCGCGACCGCCTACCACGAGACCGCGGTGCATGCCCGAACGCTGGAAGAGAAGCAGCGGGCCCTGGAGGAGACGCTGAGCGCCCTGGAGGAGCAGTATCGCGCGCACGTCGCGCGCCTCGAGGCCGACCTGACCGAGCTCCGGCAGCGACGAGCCGTTCGTTGGGTTGACGGCATCCGCGCCCGGCGTCGCTTCTCGCGCTAACCCGACCGTCGTCGCCGGCAGGTGACCGCTGATCGGTCAGACCGGCCAGACCGGTGCCGGGACATCCCGCTGGATGTCCCGGCTCAGCGTGTCCAGCGGTTCGGGTCGTGATCCCGAGGGTTCGGCACGAGCGGCGTGCCGGACCTGCTTATTCGCCCAGCAGCCCCGACAGGTACGTGCCGTAGCCGCTCTTCCGCAGCGGCGCTGCGAGCGCTGCCAGCTGCGCGCTGTCAATCCACCCGGCACGCCAGGCGATCTCCTCGATGCAGCCGATTTTGAAGCCCTGGCGGGCTTCGATCACGCGCACGTACTCGGACGCCTGGCGCATGGACTCGAAGGTGCCGGTGTCGAGCCAGGCGGTGCCCCGGTCGAGAACCTGCACGCTGAGCTTGCCCTGGTCGAGGTAGCGCTCGTTGACGGTGCTGATCTCGAGTTCGCCGCGCGCGCTCGGTTCGATCTTCTTGGCAATCTCGATCACCGAGTTGTCATAGAAGTAGAGCCCGGGAACGGCATAGCTGCTCTTGGGCTTCGTCGGTTTCTCCTCGATCGAGATCGCGGACATGTCCTCATCGAACTCGACGACGCCGTAGTCGGTCGGGTTGCTCACGTGGTACGCGAAGATGCGTGCCCCGTCGACGGCGCTGTTGCTGCGCAGGGCGGACCCGAGGCCCGCGCCGTGGAAGATGTTGTCACCGAGAACCAGGGCGACACTCTCCTCGCCGATGAATTCCTCGCCGATGATGAACGCCTGGGCCAGCCCGTCCGGAGACGGCTGCACGGCGTACTCCAGCCGGATGCCGAGTTCGGACCCGTCCCCGAGCAGGGCCCGGAACTGGTCGTTGTACTCCGGCGTCGTGATGATCAGGATCTCGTTGATGCCCGCCATCATCAGCGTCGAGAGGGGGTAGTAGATCATCGGCTTGTCGTAGATCGGCATCAGCTGCTTGGAGATGCCCTTGGTGATGGGCCAGAGGCGTGAGCCCGAGCCGCCGGCCAGAATGATTCCGCGCATGACTATTTCCGTTCGTTCGGCGAAGCTGCGTTCAAGGAAGCTGCGTTCAAGGAAGCGGCGTTCAAGGAAGCATAGAAGGCACGGGCCGCATCCCACGTGGGCAGCAGACCGGAGGCCGCGGCCTCGGCCAGGCCGGGCGCATCCGTGTCTTTCGGGGAGAGCAGGAGCTCGCCGGCTTCGGACGGGAACACGAGGCCGATGTCGGCGTCGAGCGGGTTGATGCCGTGTTCACGGCCCGGGTTGAACGGGGCCGTGACGAGGTAGCTGACCGTGGCGTTGTCGGTCAGGGCGACGAAGCAGTGGCCGAGGCCCTCGGCGACGTAGATGGCGCGGCGGTCGGTGTCGTCCAGGAGCACCGAGTCCCATTGGCCGAAGGTCGGTGAGCCGACCCGGATGTCGATCACGTAGTCGAGCACGGCGCCATGGGTGGCCGTGACGTACTTGGCCTGGCTGGGCGGAATGTCGGCGAAGTGGATGCCGCGCACCGAGCCGCGCTTGGAGACCGAGGTGTTGGCCTGGGCGATCTCGAGGCGATGTCCGATGGTGTCCTCCAGTTGCTCGGAGCGGTACCACTCGAGGAACACTCCTCGGTCGTCTCCGAACTGCTTCGGGGTGATCTCGTAGGAATCGGGGATGGAAAGTTCGCGGATCTTCACCGGGGAAGTCTACCAAGCGCTGTCCGGCCGAGTCGCGAGGACACTTTCGCTCCGTGCACCCGGCTTCGACCTAGATGATGGCCGTCATCCCGTTCCACCCGGACCCCACCTGCGAGCGGGCCAGCCAGCCCCCGGCCCCATCCCCCGGATACAGCCACAACGTTCCGGCCGAATCCCTCGCCAGAACATCCACCCGGCCATCACCGTTGAAATCACCGGGACCGACAATGCTCGTCATCCCATTCCACCCCGACCCCGCCTGCGAGCGGGCCAGCCAGCCCCCGGCCCCATCCCCCGGATACAGCCACAACGTTCCGGCCGAATCCCTCGCCAGGACATCGGCCGAGCCATCACCGTTGAAATCACCGGGACCGACGATGCTGGTCATCACATTCCACCCCGACCCCACCTGCTTCCGGGCGAGCCAGCCACCCAGGCCATCCCCGGGATACGACCACAGCGTTCCGGCCGAGTCCCTCGCCAGGACATCGGCCCGGCCATCGCCGTCGAAATCATGGTTCATGTCGACCGGCGCCGGGAGGCTCAACGACACTTTGACGGATGCCGTGCCGGCCGAAATGCCCTGGACGGAGACCGTCACGCCTCGCGAACGCGTACTCAGGCTCTGCCCGGCGGCCAGGTAGAGCCGGTGTCCGTTGGTGGCCGCGCTGTCGGGGCTCATCAGCACGACCGACGAGCCGTCGTCGCGGGCCGTCAGGACGCGCACGCCCGTGCTGACGCCCGTGCTGGCGGGGAGCCCCTTCGTGTACAGGGCACCCGCATCCATGCCGCCGCCGCCGCGGTAGTCGACGTAGTAGACACGCCCCGTGCGCGGGTCGGTCACCGACAGCGCCCGCCGGCCCGATGCCGCACCCGTGGAGGCCAGGGTGCTCACGATGTCCTGGCGGGTTTGGTCGGCGGCGAGGGACACGGACTGTATTTCGCCCGCGGCCACCGCATCCAGCCGAACCTTGTGGTTGATGTTCAGTGCGGTGGGCACGGGGTTGGCCCCTCCGTTGAAGGTGAAGGCGGCTCCCATCACGTCGTACAGGTCCGTGTACGGGTCGTCATAGCAACCGTCCGAGTACGTGTTCGTCGACGTGTTGAGCACTCCTTCGGTCATCGACGGGTCCGGGCAGAACACCGTGTTGGAGTGCATCATCCCCAGGTTGTGACCGAATTCGTGGGCGAGGACGTCGAGGTTGTTGACGCCGTTGAGTGACGCCCAGATAGCCCCGCCGTTGGTCCCGCTGACCGGCGCCGAGTAGCTGCCGAGGGTACCGGCGCCGAACTGGCCGCAGCCTTGGGGTACCAGGACCAGCAGGTGGCGTGCCCCGGTCGAGACGTAGTAGCCGAGGTTGGAGTGTCCGAACAGCGCCGCAGCCTCGCCCCAGATCGCATCACGCTGGCCGCAGGAGTTGGTGCTCGCCAACCGGTGGATGGTGGCGTTGGGCGTGAGCGACATCACCTGGTTGTTGGACTGGGCCTTCCAATACGCTCCCGTGCCGGCGACCATGTCGCGTACCGCCTGGTCGGTGATGAAGTCGGTCGTGCCGGAGCCCGCGGGGGCGACGACCGCGACGTCAATGGTGTGGGCGGCGGCGGCGAACGGGGCGACGGCGAACGGGGACGGGACAGCGGCGCTCGGCGGCGGCACGGCCGGAAGCCCGAGCAGGTCGGCGGGGCTCACCGTGTCATCGTCCAGCGGGAGCACGACCGGCGCCTCCTGGCCTGGCGCCGCGGGCCTCGCACTCGGGACTGCCCCGGCGGTCGCCGCGGGGACGAGCCCCAGGCACACGATGGCAGTGGTCACAATTGCCGCGACCCGACGGCGATTCATTACCCAGGAACGCACAGTCAGCACTCGTCTCATCCGTTGCGCGAGCACCGGTGCGCTCCCCTGCTCACAGCGAATCACATATTGACATAATGCACAGTCGGCACTTTGGGGGACTGCCCGCCCGGGCGCCGTCGGCAAGCGGCAAGCTCCCACGAGGCGCCCGGTAGTATAGGCCCGGCACTTTACGATTACAGACAGGGCATACCCATATGAAGATCCTCGTCACCGGCGGAGCCGGTTTCATCGGCTCGAACTTCGTTCGACGCACCCTCGAAGATGCCTACCCCGGCCTCGAAGGAGCCGAGGTCGTCGTACTCGACGCCCTCACCTACTCGGGCAACCTCGAGAACCTGGCCCCGGTCGCCGGATCTCCGCGGTATTCCTTCGTGCACGGCGACATCCGTGACGCCGCGCTGCTCGACGAGCTCTTCCCCGGCCTCGACGCCGTGGTGCACTTCGCCGCCGAATCCCACGTGGACCGCTCCGTGCGCGACGCGTCGATCTTCGTCGAGACGAACGTGCTCGGCACGCAGCAGCTGCTGGACGCGGCGCTCCGCCACGATCTGGCCCGCTTCGTGCACGTCTCCACCGACGAGGTCTACGGCTCCATCGCCGAGGGTTCGTGGAATGAAGAGCGCGCGCTCGAGCCGAACTCCCCCTACTCCGCATCCAAGGCCGGCAGCGACCTGCTCGCGCGCAGCTACCACCGCACGCACGGTCTGAACATCTCGATCACGCGCTGCTCGAACAACTACGGGCCGTACCACTTCCCGGAGAAGGTCATCCCGCTGTTCGTGTCCAACCTGATCGACGACAAGCACGTTCCTCTCTATGGCGAGGGAAACAACATCCGTGACTGGCTGCACGTGGACGACCACACCCGCGCCATCGCGATGGTGCTCGTCGGCGGCCGCGCCGGCGAGATTTACAACATCGGCGGCGGCACCGAGCTGACCAACAAGGAGCTCACGCAGATGCTGCTCGACTCCACCGGCAAGGACTGGTCGTACGTCGACCGGGTCGCCGATCGCCTCGGGCACGACCTGCGCTACTCCGTGGACATCTCCAAGATCCAGGCCGAACTCGGCTACGCGCCGCTGGTCCCGTTCGAGCAGGGGCTCGCGGATGTCGTGCAGTGGTACCGGGACAACCGCGCCTGGTGGGAGCCGCTCAAGGCCCGTGCGGAACTGAACTGATGACCCGCTATCTGATCACCGGCGCGGCCGGAATGCTCGGCCGCGACCTGCAGGCCGCCCTCACCGGCCGCGACGTCACGGCGTTCGACCGGGCCGAACTGGACATCACCGACCGGGACGCGGTTCTGGCCACGGTCGTCGGCTACGACGTCATCATCAACGCCGCCGCGTACACCCAGGTGGACGACGCCGAAACGAACGAGGATGCCGCGTACTCGATCAACGCGACCGGTCCGCAGAACCTCGCGATGGCCGCCGCCGCCGCCGGGGCGAAACTCGTCCAGGTCTCGACCGACTACGTGTTCGACGGCAGCGCCACCGCCCCGTATGCCGAGGACACCGAGATCAACCCGATCTCGGCGTACGGCCGCACCAAGGCCGCGGGCGAGGCATTCGTGTTGCAGGAACACCCGACGGGGAGCTACATCGTGCGCACGGCCTGGCTCTACGGTCAGCACGGCCCGAACTTTCCCAAGACCATGCTCAAGCTCGCGGCCGCCCGCGACACTCTCAGCGTCGTCGACGACCAGGTCGGCCAGCCCACCTGGACCGCTGACCTGGCCGCGCAGATCGTCACCCTGCTCGATTCCGGCGCCCCCGCCGGCATCTACCACGGCACCAGCTCGGGCGTGACGAGCTGGTTCGGCTTCGCCCAGGCCGTCTTCGCCACGGCCGGACTCGACCCGGAGCGGGTCACCCCGACCGACAGCTCGCAGTTCGTGCGCCCGGCCCCCCGGCCCTCGTAGTCGGTGCTGGGCCACGACGCCTGGGCCGCAGCGGGACTGTCCCCCCTCCGCGACTGGCGCGAGGCGCTGTCCGCGGCGGCCGAGCAGGGGATCTTCGCGGACCAATGACCACACTGCGAGTCGTCCTGGACCAGATGATTGCTCCGGTCCCGGGCGGCATCGGTCGTTACACCGAAGAACTGACCCGGGCCCTGATCGCGGCGGCGCCGGCCGGATGCGACGTCGGAGGAATCGTGTCGTCGTCATCGGCCGAGCACTACGCCCGGGTCGAGGAGTCTCTGCCGGGCCTGGCCGGTCTGCATAAGACGACGCTGCCCCGGCGCGAGCTGACAGCGGCCTGGAAACTGGGCATCGCCAGCAGCTCCGGATCGGGCATGATCCATGCCCCGTCATTGTTGGCGCCCCTGCGCCGGCACAGCATCGTCGACGGCGGGACGCAGGTGACCGTCACCATTCACGACGTGCTGGCCTGGACGCATCCGGAGGCACTCACCCCGGCGACCGTCGCCTGGACGAAGGTCATGGTGAAACGCGCCCGCAACCACGCGGATGCGATCGTGGTGCCCAGCCACGCCGTTGCCCACCAGCTCGCGGACATCGTCGACCTCGGCGAACGCGTGCGCGTGATCGGCGGCGGCATCGGCGGCGGCCTCCGCCTGCCGTCCAACTCCTCCGCGACGGAGGTGATCGCGGACCGCCTGGCGTTGCCGGATGAGTACATCGTCGCCGTCGGCACGCTCGAGCCGCGCAAGGCGATCACGGCCCTGATCACGGGCCTCGGCCGCCAGGGAGCCCCGGATCTGCCGCTGATCGTTCTGGGGCCTGCCACCTGGGGCGACCTCGAACTGGCCGTCGTGGCCGACGAGGCCGGCCTCCCGTTCGGTCGGGTGCGCGCCCTGAACGGGCTGACCGACGAGGAGCTGGCCGTGGTCATCTCCCGGGCGGCCGTGTTCGTGTATCCCAGCCTGGAGGAAGGCTTCGCGGGGCCGATGATCCAGGCGTTCCACCTGGGCACCCCGGTCGTGCACTCGGACGCCCCGGCCCTGGTCGAGGCCGCCGGCGACGCCGGGCTGGCCGTCGAACGTGCGGATGCCTCCGGGTACCCCGAGCGACTCGCCGCGGCCGTGGCCCAGGTGCTGTCCGACACCACGCTGGCGAACCGTCTTCGCGTCGTCGGCAGCGACCGCGCCCAGGCCTTCACCTGGCGCGATTCCGCCGAGCGCCTCTGGCTGTTGCACGCGGACCTGTAGTCCGGGACTCGACCGGGCCGGTCGAGCCGCCCCTTACGGGGCCGGTTCCGCCGTCGCCGCCGGGGCCAGGGCGGACTCGATCAGGCTGTGGATGACGTCGTAGTCGGGGTCCTCCGGGTCGATGTCGTTTTCCGGGACCAGCTCGACGGATTGGATCGGCAGGGCCTTCGTCTTCGAGGCCAGGTGCACGAAATGGCCCAGCATGCCCTGTGGGATGTCGGTCCTCACGACCTCGCTGCTGGCCGTGGCAACCGCCTGGAACTTGGTCAGAACGTTGGCGGGGCTCGCCTGCTGCAGGATCGCCTCCTGCACCTGCCGCTGCCGCACCATCCGGTCGTAGTCGCTCGTGCCGTGCCGTGAGCGCGCGTACCAGAGGGCGTGGTACCCGTCCATGTGCTGCGGGCCGGGCTCGAACCAGAAGGCGACGTCGGTGAAGGTCTCGTCGGAATGCACGGGGACTCGGTGGTCGACGTTGATGTCGACGCCGCCGAGGGCGTCGATCAGGTCGGAGAAGCCCTGCATGTCGATCAGCACGTAGTACTGGATCGACAGCCCGGTCACCCCCTCGGCCGCGTCGCGCATGCCCTCGATGCCCGGTTCG
>DATISQ010000091.1:0-3544 GCA_035581905.1 Cryobacterium sp. | reverse complement strand
GGTGGCACCACCGCTACCTGGCCGCGTCAGGCTGGGCCATCCGCATGATGCGGGGTGCCGTGCAGATCATGGCCCCACCCTGGCTCGAAACCGGGGCCCGGAAGTGGCGGAACGTCACGAAGTCCCGCACCCGGATGACGGACGCGGTCGAACGGAAGAATATTGTCAGGGACGACGAGTGACTCGGGTCCCGACAGGCTCGACCAGCGTAGCCTCGACCGTCTGGACCGGAGGCGCGGAAACCTGTGGAGGAACGGTCGATCGGGACTGTTCCCAGCGCGCGGGCGAGACGGCCCGGTTACTGCGGGCGGCCGTACTGCTCGAGCAGGCGCAGCCAGACCTCGCTTAGCGTGGGGTAGCTCGGCACGGCGTGCCACAGCCGGCGGATCGGCACCTCGCCGACCACGGCGATGGTCGCCGCGTGCAGCAGCTCAGCGACGTCCGGCCCCACGAAGGTGGCCCCGATCAGAACCTCCCGGTCGAGGTCTACGATGGCTCGCGCCGCCCCGGTGTAGCCGTCGGCGTGCAAGGATGCCCCGGCCACCCAACCCAGGTTGTAGTCCAGCACCCGGATGCGGAACCCTGCCTTCTCGGCAGCAGCCCGGGTCAGCCCCACCGACGCCACTTCCGGGTCGGTGAAGGTGACCTGCGGCACGGCGGCATGGTCGGCCGTGGCGACGTGGGTGCCCCACGGGGCATCGTCGAGGGGCGCACCGGCGGCCCGGGCCGCGATCACGTCGCCGGCCGCGCGGGCCTGGTACTTGCCCTGGTGGGTGAGGAGGGCCCGGTGATTGACGTCGCCGGTGGCGTAGAGCCAGTCGCCGGCCAGTTCCGGCGCCGGACCGCGCACGAGCAGGGTGTCGTCGACCTCGAGCCAGTCGCCCGGGGTGAGACCCACCGTCTCGAGCCCGACATCCGTGCTGCGCGGCACCCGGCCGGTCGCCACGAGCACCTCGGCCGCGGTGACCCGGGTGCCGTTGGAGAGGGTGAGGGTCACATCGCCCTCGATGCTGCGGGCCGCCCCGGTGGTGGACACCCCCGTCAGCACGGTGACGCCCGCCTCCCGAAGCGCCGCGAGCACGAGTTCGCCGGCGAAGGGCTCCAGCCCGCCGAGCAACCCGCTGCGCACGATCATCGTGACCTCGGCGCCGAGCCCGGCGTAGGCGGTGGCCATCTCGGCGGCGACCACGCCGCCGCCGATGATCGCCAGGCTGTCCGGGATTGCGGGGGCGCTGGTGGCCTCGCGGCTGGTCCAGGGCGCCACGGAGGCCAGGCCGGGAATGTCCGGCAGCAGCGCCGCCGACCCGGTGCTGACGACCACGGCGTGCGCGGCGGTCAGCACGGTGGTGGCCCCGTCGGCAGCGGTCACGGTCACCTCCCGCACGCCGGTGAGGCGGGCGTGGCCGCGCACCAGCTCGATCCCGGTCTTCTCCAGCCAGCGCACCTGGCCCTGATCGGACCAATCGCTCGTGAAAGCGTCACGTCGGCGCAGCACGGCCGCGACGTCCAGGTCGCCGGTCACGGCCTCCGCCGCCCCGCCGACCCGCCGGGCCGCGGCCAGGACCGCGCCGCTGCGCAGGAGCGCCTTCGACGGCATGCAGGCCCAATAGGAGCACTCGCCGCCGACCAGCTCGGCCTCGACGATCACGGTGCGGAGGCCGGCCTGCACGGTGCGATCGGCGACATTCTCACCCACGGCACCGGCGCCGATCACGATGACGTCGAAGCTCATCGCGGCAGGCCTACCGACCGACGAAGGTCGCCGGCCGGCGGGTGACGAAGGCCTCCATGCCGATGCGGGAATCTTCGGTCACGGCCAGGCGGGCCAGGGCCGGCTGCAGTCCGGCCTCGGCTGCCGCGGCGCCCTCCCGCACGGCGGTGCGGGCGTTGGCGAGCGTGGCCTGCACGGCCAGCGGGGCCTGGGCGGCGATCCGTTCGGCCAGTTCCAGCGCGCGCTCGAACTGGGTGCCGTCCGGCACGACCTCCTGAACGAGCCCGATGCGGTGGGCCTCCTGGGCGTCGAACATGTCGCCGGTGAGCATCCAGCGCATGGCGTTGCCCCAGCCCGCGGAGCGCGGGAATCGGATGGTCGCGCCGCCGAACGGCAGGATGCCGCGCGCCACCTCGATCTGGCCGAACCGGGTCGATTCGGCCGCCACGGAGATGTCGCTCGCGAGCATCAGCTCGATGCCGAGGGTGAGACAGGTGCCCTGCACGGCCATCACCACGGGCTTGGACACGCTCTGCCCGTCGACCTGCCACGGGTGGATGCCGCCGTCCGGCACCATGTCAAGGCCGTCCGGGCCGAGCCGGGGGCCGATATCGGCCAGGTCGAGGCCGGCCGTGAAGTGGTCGCCGACCGCGTAGACGAGGCCGACCCGCAGTTCCGGGTCGCGTTCGAGTTCCCCGTAGGCGAGGGCCAGCTGCTGCAGCAGCGCCAGATCGGCGGCATTGCGCTTCTCCGGGCGGTTGAACCCGATCAGCAGCACGTGGCCGCGCCTCTCGGTGATGATCCTCGACGGATTGGAAACGGAGTGCTGCTCGTTCACGGATGCCTCCCTTGGCCTCGTGACGCTGGCGCGTCGGTCCTATGCTATTGCCGAGCGGGGCAGGCCTCCGACCAGCACTTTCGGGTCAGTGAAACCCAGCCGGACTCGGCCGGTCTCAGCCGAACACGGGGAACTCAGCGGGTGAGCGCACCGATGATGCGCAGGATGCTCGGCAGGTCGTCGGTGGCGGCCTCCGGCGAGGCCGGGGCGAAGCCGGCGATGGTGGCGCCGGCCAGCTCGAATTCGGCGCGCAGGGCGGTGATCAGCCGGTTCAGGGATTCGACGCTCAGCCCGAACGGGTGAAGGTCGGCGAGGCCGGCCAACGCCGACGGGTCGAGCACGTCCAGGTCGAGGTGCAGGTAGAAGCTGTGCGCGCCGGTGGCGCGCAGGGCGGCGACGAGGGCGTCGGGGGAGTCGAGGTCGTCGACCGGGAGGCTCACGATCCCGCGTTCCTGGATCAGCGCGTCCTCGGCCGGGTCGATATCGCGAGCGCCGCCGATCACGATGCGCTCCAGCGGAATACGCATCTCCGCGTCGAGGATCAGCCCCTCGGCGCCCTCGCCGGCGATGGCGCGCAGCACCATGCCGGTGAAACCGCCGGACGGGGAGGTCTCGGGGGTGTGCAGGGCGGCGTGGGCGTCCAGCCAGACCACGGCCAGGTCATGCGGATGCCGCCGCGACGCGAACTCGACGGCCGCCACGGATACCCCGTTGTCACCGCCGATCGTGAGCACCGGGCCGTCCCCGCCGGGCAGGGCGGCCGCGAGGCGTTCGCGCACCATGACCAGAGTCGAGAAGCGATCGATCCCGGTGTCGAGGGCATCGCCGGCCTCGGCCGGTACGGGCACCTGGCGGGTGACGGAGGAGGGAAGATCACCCCGGATAGCCTCCGCCCCGTCGCTCAGGCGCATCGCGCGCGGAGAAACCGAACCCTGCCACTGCGGCACGACAATGAAGGTGGGAGCCATACTTCAGTATGCTCCCTGACCGTCCCC
>DATISQ010000090.1:0-6403 GCA_035581905.1 Cryobacterium sp. | reverse complement strand
GAAATAACTGACCACGGTCCCGAGGATGAGGACGATGCCGCCCATGGTGGCGGTTCCGCGCTTGGCGTGGTGGCTCTGCGGCCCGTCGTCGCGGATGAACTGTCCCCAGCCCAGCTTGTGGAACAGTCGGATGAACAGCGGAGTCAGCGACAGGGTGAAGACGAGGGAGAAGGCGCCCGCCATCAGGAGGGCTCTCACGAGAACCACTCTCCCAGACGGTCGCCCAGAAATCGCAGGCCGGCGGAGTTGGATGATTTCACAAGCACAGTGTCCCCCGGTCTCACCGTGGCGCAGAGCAGGTCGAAGGCCTCGTCGGGATTCTCGACGAAGGCCGACTCCCCGTCCCAGGATCCCTCGTTGATGGTGCTGATGTGCATGCGCCGGGCGCCCCGCCCGACGACGATCAGCTGAGAGAGGTTCAGGCGCACGGCGAGCAGCCCGACCCGGTCGTGCTCTTCACCGGCCAGTTCGCCCAGCTCGCTCATCTCGCCGAGCACGGCGATGGTGCGCCGGCCGGGAACGGCGATCTGGGCGAGGGTCTTGAGCGCCGCCGTCATTGAATCCGGGCTGGCGTTGTAGGCGTCGTTGATGACGGTCACCCCGTCGCGGCCGCCCATGACCTGCATGCGCCAGCGTTCGGCGGTCTGCACGGATTCGAGCGCGGAGACGATGTCGTCGATCGGGACCCCGAGGACCTCGGCGGCGGCGGCGGCGGCCAGGGCATTCATCACGTGGTGCTCGCCGAGGACCTGGAACACCACCGGCCGGGACTCCCCCGACGCCAGGTGCAGCGTGAACGTGGTTCCGGTCCGGGAGGCGTGCACCGCGGTGGCCCGCACGCCCTCGTCGCCGTACTGGCCGAACCAGACGACCCGGGCCACGGTGGACGCGGCCATGCCGGCGACGCGCGGGTCGTCGCTGTTCAGCACGGCAACGTCCGTGGCCAGGAGTTCGGTGACCATCTCGGTCTTCGCGAGGACGGTGGACTCGATGCCGCCGAATTCGCCGGCGTGGGCGAGTCCGACCTTGAGCACGATCCCGATGTCGGGACGGGCCATCCGGATGAGCCGGGCGATCTCACCGACGCCGCTGGCGCCCATCTCGGCCACCAGGAAACGGGTGTCGTGGGTCAGCTCGAGCATGGTCAGCGGGGCGCCGACCTCGTTGTTGAAGGATGCGCGGGCCGCGACGGTCGGGCCGACGCGTTCGAGCACGGCCCGGAGCAGGTTCTTCGTCGTGGTCTTGCCGTTGGATCCGGTGACGGCGACGATCTTGAGGTTGCCGGCCTCGCGCACGCGGGCCCCGACGAAGGTGGCGAGGGCGCCGAGGGCGAGCACGACGTCCGGGACGACGATCTGCGCCACGGGGAGGTCGAGGGGGCGCTCGACGATCAGCAGGGTGGCGCCGCGGTCGACAGCGGCCGGGGCGAAGAGGTGGCCGTCGGTCACCTCACCGGGCTTGGCCACGAAGACGGAGCCGGGCACGGTGTCGCGCGAGTCGGTGTGCACCATTCCGTCGGTCACGGAGTCGGTGTGGAGGGAGGTCCCGTCAAGGCGGAGCGTTCCGTTGACGGCCAGGGCGATCTGACCGAGGGTCAGGGCGATCATCTACAGCCACCCCGCATCTCGCAGCGCCTGGCGGGAGTCGTCCCGGGCAGAGTAGGGAATCTTCACTCCGGCAACCTCGTGGTAATTTTCGTGGCCTGGTCCCGCGTACAAGATCGCGTCGCCTTCTTTCGCTAGGGAGAGCGCCGTTCGGAACGCCGTTCGGGGGTCGGGCACCTCGTGGAACTCGCCGCCGGGCACGGCCTCCCGGGCGGCCGTGAGCAGAGTGGCACGGATGGCCGCGGGGTCCTCGAACCGAGGGTGGAAGTCGGTGACGACGACGACGTCCGCCCCGCGGGCCGCGATCGCACCCATGTCGGCGCGTTTCGTGGTGTCGCGGTCGCCGTCGGCGCCGAAGACCATGATCAGGCGGCCGGGCGTGAACTTGCGGATGGCGGCGAGGGTGTTCAGGAACGCATCCGGGCTGTGCCCGTAGTCGATGTAGACGAGCGGGCCCGTGTCCCCGGAGATGCGCTCGGCGCGCCCGGGGATGTAGACGTCGATTCCGCCGTCCCGCTCGAGGGAATGGGCGATCGCCTCGAGGTCGTAGCCGGATTCGACCAGCATCAGGATGGCCAGGGCCGCGTTGGCGGCCATGAACCAGCCGACCAGGGGAACCCGGGTCTGCAGACGGCGGCCCTCGGGGCCCTCGAGCAGGAACTCGGTGTCCAGCGCGCTCTCGGAGACGATGGACATGTGCCAGTCGGCGGCGACGCCCGCGGTGCTGCTCAGGGTTGTGACCGGGATGCGGCACTCGTCGACGATCCGGCGGCCCCACTCGGAGTCGACCGTGATCACACCCCGCCGGGAGCGGTCGGGCTGGAACAGCTCGAGTTTGGCCTGGAAGTACTCGTCGAGGCCCGCGTAGTCGTCGAGGTGGTCGTGGCTCAGATTCGTGAACCCGGCAACGTCGAAGACGAGCCCGTCCACGCGGTGGCGGGTCAGGGCCTGGGCCGACACCTCGATGGCGACGGCGCGCACCTCTGCTTCCCGCATGCGGGACAGGAGGGCGTGCAGCTCGGTTGCCTCCGGGGTCGTCAGCGAGCTCACCACGGCCAGGTCGCCGATCCGGCGTTCGGCCGTCGACGTGAGCCCGGACACGACGCCCAACTGGTTGAGCAGGGCGAAGAGGAGGTAGACCACGCTGGTCTTGCCGTTGGTGCCGGTGACCGCGAAGAGCGTGGCCGGGTTGTCGCCGGTGCGGTGGATCCAGGCGGCAACCGCTCCGAGCGCGGCACGCGCGTCCGGGGTCACCAGGATCGGCAGGCCGCTTCCGGCGGCCAGCAGCGCGCCGGCCTCGTCGGTCAGGATCGCGACGGCGCCGGATTCGCGGGCGCCGGCGGCGTAGGACGCGCCATGACTGGCCCGTCCGGGAACGCCGACATAGAGGTCTCCGGGTTGAACGGTTCGGGAGCTCAGGCTCATGCCGGTGACCTCGAGGCCATCGACGTCGCCGATCACGTACAGTTCGAATTCATCGGCCAGTCCCGACAACGATCTGGGGACCGGATGCTGAGGACGGAGAGCCGAGGGTGCCACTTCGGTCACGAGGCTCGCTTTCTTACCAGGTACCGGGAAGGGCAGGCGCGGTGGCGCCCGATGGGACTGCCCGGTACTTCTTCAGCACCTGGCTCATGACCTCCTGGAAGATCGGAGCAGGTGCGGCGGAAGAATTTAGTTTAACAGGATCGGCGAGGCTGACCGACACGACGTACTGAGGATCGTCGGCGGGCGCGAAGCCGGAGACCGACACCAGGTAGCCCTTGGTGTAGCCACCCTGGCCGTCGGGCATCTGCGCCGTCCCGGTCTTGGCGGCCACCCGGTAACCCGGGATCTCCCACGTTTTGGCCAGCCAGGCCTTCTGGTAGACCATCTCGAGGATGTCGGCGGTGTCGCGGGCGGCGGCCGCCGACACGACGGGGGTGCCGACGGCGTCGGCCACGTCGGTCATCGTCCCGTCAGCGTGCCGGCAGCCTGCGACCAGTTGCACGGGCATCCGTACGCCGTTGTTGGCCAGAGTCTGGTACATGCTCGAGACCTGCAGTGCCGTCGTGGTCAGCCCCTGACCGAACATGGTGGCGTACTTGGTCTGGTTGTCCCAGTCCTCAAAGGGGCGCAGGGTGCCGGACTCCTCGGCGAGGAAGCCCGATTCCGTGGCCGACCCCACGCCGAACCTGGTCATGTAGTCGTAGCGCTGCTGGTCGCTGATCAACTCGCCGAACTTCGACATGCCCGTGTTCGAGGATTCGATCATCACACCCGTCAGCGTGAGGTTCAGGTCGGCGTGGTTGGAGCTGTCGTTCACGTTGGCGCCGTTGGGCGGCAGGTACCGGTACGGCGCGACGACCCGGCTCGCCGGGGTGGCCACACCGGCGTCGAGAACGGATGCCGTCGTCAGGGCCTTGAACGTCGAACCGGGCTCGAAGGGGGACGTGAAGGCACGGGATCCGCGGTCGGCCGCCTCCGGTGTGCCGTTGACATTGTTGGGGTCGACCGAGGGATAGTCGGCGACCGCCACGAGCTTGCCGGTCTTGACTTCCTGCACCACCACGTTGCCCCAGGCCGCGCCCGTGGCGACGGCCTGTTCGGCCAGCACCTGCTGCACGAACCACTGCAGGTCGGAGTAGATGGTCGTGACGACGTCTCCGCCGTCCTTGGCCTGGGCGGTGGTGACGGTGCTCTGGGGCAGTCGCACGCCGTCCGCTCCCTTCTCGTACGTCTCCGTGCCGTTGGTGCTCGCGAGACAGGAGTCCTGCCCGAGTTCGATGCCGGCCTGGGGCTCTCCCCCGGACGAGACGAATCCGACCAGGTTGCCGGCGACGGCGCCGTCCGGGTAGACCCGGCTCGGGTTCTTCTCGGCGTACATCCACGGGATGTCGAGCTTGTCGATGGCCCGGAACACCGAGACATCCACGGCCCGCGCGACGACCGCGTAGTCGGAGTCCTTGTCGGCGGCGAGGGAACCGGTGATGATCTGGAGGATCTCGTCGCCGGTCTGCCCGGTCAGGGCCCCCGCCTCCGCGGCCGCCTGCGCGACGGTCACGGTCACGTCGCCGCTGTCGGTGGTGCGGTCGAATTCCCGGGCGTTCCGCGGTGACAGGGTGATGTTGTAGCGCATCACCGTGCCGGCCAGGACGACGCCGTTCGCGTCGACGATGTCGCCGCGAGATCCGTAGACGGGCTGCTCGACCGACCGGTTGCCGAGCGAATCGGCGTTCAGCGCCTCGGCGCGCACGACCTGGATGTCGACGAGCCTGACCACGAAAACGGCCACGAACACGAACAGGAACAGGACCGTCACGGCACTGCGCCGCCGCCGGGACAGGTTGCTGGACCGGGTACTGCTCGCCATCTGCGAATCCTTACTGCGGCGTGGGCCACGGGCTGGGCGCGTTCTGCGATCGGACGAACGGATGAAAGGTCGCCGCCGTCCCCGGACCGTGCGGGCTAGCGGGTCGTCGGCGTCGGCAGGGCGTTGGGCTCGGCTACCGGGGCAACCGGGGCGACCGCCGCGCGGCGCCCAGCCGGGTTACCGCCGAGGCCGGCTCCCTGACCGGTGTTCTGCGGCAGTTCCGTGATTAAAGGTACGCCGGCCAGGAGCGAGTTGGGCACCAGACTCGCCGCACCGGCCTGGCTTCCGCTGGCCGAGGCCGGGGCGCCGAGCACGGCGCCGTCGGACAGTTGCAGGAACAACGGATTGGAGTTGGTGACCATGCCCAGTGCTTCCGCGTTCGCGGCCAGGCTCTGCGGGGAGGACACCCGCACCAGGTCCTCGGTCACGCTCTCCGCCGTGCGCCCGAGTTCGACCTGGCTGGCCTGCAGCCGGGACACCTCGTAGGCGGACTGGGAGATCCCGACGCTCAGCAGCAGCTGGACCAGCACGATTGCCGCAACGCCGGTGACGGCCGAGAGGGCGTACACGATCTTCGGACGCGCCTGTCGCCGGCTGCGTGGCGAAACGATCTCGATATGGCGTGGTTCCGGCACCGAGGCAGTGTCGGGGGTGCTCTCCCAGTTGGGTCGCAGGACGCGGGCGAGATTGTCACTCATGCGGCTCTCCTCAGTCGCTCGGCGGCGCGAAGGCGAACCGGCGTTGCGCGCGGGTTTCTCGCCTTTTCTTCATCCGAGGCCAGTTCGGCGCCTCGGATCAGAAGCTTGAACAGTGGTTTGTGTTCGGGAAGTTCGATCGGCAGCCCGGCAGGGGCGGTGGAACCGGATGCCTTCGCCAGGGTCTGCTTCACGATCCGGTCCTCGAGGGACTGGTAGGCCATGACGACGATGCGCCCACCGACGGCGACCGAGTCGAGCGCGGCGGGAATCGCGCGCTCGAGCACGGCGAGTTCCTGGTTGACCTCGATGCGCAGCGCCTGGAAGACCCGCTTGGCGGGGTGTCCGGCGCGCTGCACGACGACCGGCGTGACGGCGGTGATCGCGGCGACCAGCTGAGCCGACCGCACGAACGGGGTGGTGTCCCTGGCCTCGACGATGGCCTTGGCGTAGCGTGCCGCCAGTTTCTCTTCGCCGTACTCATGGAAGATCCGGCGCAGTTCCTGCTCACTGTAGGTGGCGAGGATGCGCTCGGCCGTCAGGTCGCTGGTGTTGTCCATGCGCATGTCCAGCGGAGCGTCCTTGGAGTAGGAGAAGCCGCGCTCGACCCGGTCGAGTTGGAGCGAGGACACGCCGAGGTCGAAGAGCACCCCGGCCACCTCGGGTATGCCGAGGCCGGCCAGCGCGTCCTGGATGCCGTCGTAGACGGTGTGCACCAGGTGGACCCGATCGCGGAACGGCTTCAGCCGTTC
>DATISQ010000089.1:0-1936 GCA_035581905.1 Cryobacterium sp. | reverse complement strand
AAGCCCGTGCAGGCCCGCATCCCGGTGATCGTGGGCGGCGGCGGCGCCAAACGCACCCCGGCCATGGCGGCCCGCTTCGCCACCGAGTTCAACCTGCCGTTTCCCGATTTCGCGGATGTGCCGGGCAAGTTCGCCGGCGTGCGCGCGGCCTGCGAGGCCATCGGCCGTGACCCCCGGGAGCTGGTCTACTCGGCCGCGCTGATCGCCGTCACCGGGGCGGACGAGGCCGACTTCGCCCGCCGGGCCGCGGCCGTGGGCCGGGAGCCCGCCGAGCTGCGGGCGCACGGCGTGGCCGGCACCGCGTCGGAGGTCGTGGACCGGCTCGGCGCCCTCGCCGACGACGGAGTCGAGTGCGTCTACCTGCAGATCATGGACCTCTCCGACCTCGACCACCTGGACTTCATCGCCCGCGATGTCATGCCCCAGCTGCCCTAGCGCAGGCCCGCGCCGCGCCCGCGAAGTGCCCGTTCCGGTCGAGAGTGACCCCTGTGCCGGTCACTCTCGACCGGAACGCGCACCCGCGCGAGACCGTTACGCGGACTCGCGCAGCACCAGACGGGTCGGCATCAGGGTGCGGTGCGGCATGCTCTCGTCGCCGGCGAGCCGGCGGAGACGGATGTCCGCCATCGCGTAGCCCATCTCCTCGGAGGGCTGGCTGACGGTGGTCAGCGGCACCGGTCCGCTCGTCGCGGCCGGGCTGTCGTCGAACCCGACGATGGCGACGTCCCCGGGCACCGAGCGGCCGAGTTCGCGTAGAGCGTCCACCGCGCCGGTGGCCATCAGGTCGTTCGCCACGAAGAGGGCGTCGACGTCGGGGTACCGCTCCAGCAGCCGGCGGGTGGCTGCCGCGCCGCCGGCTGCCGTGAAGTCGGCGAGTTCGACGGCATCAGCGGGCAGCCCGGCCCGCTCGAGCGTGCGCTCGAAGCCGGTGAGGCGGTCGATCCCGGCGGGCATGTCCACCGATCCGGCGATCGAGCCGATGCGGCGCCGCCCGATATCGACCAGGCGTTGGGTCCCGGTCTCGGCGCCTGCCGCGTTGTCGACGTCGACGAAGTAGGCGTCGAGGTCGTCCGCATTCGCCGGCCGGCCGCCGAAGACCACCGGCATGGTCGTCTCGAGTTCGGCCACGAAATCGTCGCCGGTGTGGTGTGAGATGATCAGCGCGCCGTCGACGTTGCCCGACCGCAGGTAGCGCAGGGTCTTGTGCCGGGGGTCGCTCGAGGCGACGAGCAGGTTGAGCGTGTAATCGCTCTGGTCGAGCCGGCGGGTGATGCCCCGCACGACCGCGGCGAAGTAGGGGTCGCCGAAGAACCGGTTCATGTCCTCGGGCACGACCAGGGCCACGGCCTCGGTCTGTCGGCTCGCCAAGGAGCGCGCCGCCCGGTTCGGGACGTAGTTGAGCTGGCCGATGGCCTTCGTCACCGAGGCGACGATCTCGGGGCTGACCTTGGTGGACCCGTTCACGACCCGGCTCACGGTGGCCCGGGAGACCCCGGCCACCTCGGCCACCATCTCCAGGGTGGGCTGCGAAGGACGGGCCTGACGCACACTGGTTGTCATGACATCAGTCTAATTTGCGCGCGTTCCGGTTCCGGGGAGGGCGCGCTTGCGGATGATGTCGGTGTAAGCTCGCCCGCTGTCCTTGACGATGCGCTCCTGGGTGACATAGTCGACCCGCACGATGCCGAAGCGCTTCTCGTAGCCCCAGGCCCACTCGTAGTTGTCCATCAGAGACCAGTAGAAGTATCCCTTGACGTCGACACCCTCATCGATCGCGTCGAGGATGGCGCCCAGGTGGTCGGTGAGGAATTCGGTGCGCCGGGCATCCGGAACGCTGCCGTCTGCGGCGACGACGTCGTCGAATGCCGCGCCGTTCTCGGTGACGTAGAGGCTCGTTCCGGTTGGAGCGGCGTAATCGGTGTTCACGCGAACGAGG
>DATISQ010000088.1:0-2364 GCA_035581905.1 Cryobacterium sp. | reverse complement strand
CGGCCCGGTGGAATCGTTCGTTCCGGTGATGCTCTTCGCGGTGCTGTTCGGACTGTCCACCGACTACACCGTGTTCCTGCTCAGCCGCGTCAAGGAGGAGCTCGCCCGCACGGGAGACGCGAACCGGGCGGTGCGCGACGGACTGGCCGCGACGGCCCGGGTGATCCTGGCCGCGGCATCCGTCATGGTTGTGGTCTTCGGCAGCTTCATTCTCAACGACCAGCGCACCGTGACGATGTTCGGTTTCGGCCTGGCCATGTCCGTCGCCGTGTACGCCCTCGTCGTGATGCTGGTGCTCGTGCCCGCGCTGCTCGCGATCGCGGGCCGCGGTGCCTGGGGGCGCACGACGCGCGGGTCGTCGGCGGCGGGGGAGGCCGACCCCGATCGCGGGTCGGAGTCCGGGGCCGGGTCCGGTTCTGGGTCTGGTTCCGCGTCCGGTTCCGCGACCGGCCCCGGTTCCGCGTCCGGTTCCGATTCCGCGCGCGAGCCCGCGCCGCTGCTTCAGCCCTGACGTCGCGGCGCACCCTGTGGAAGCCGGCGCACGTTCTAACGTGCGCCGGCTTCCACACCGTGCGCCACGACCGCGACCGCGCTGCCCTTGCCCGGCACCCGCCGGTATTCGCCGGCTTTCGCACGCAACCACCCTTGTTGCAGTGCCCGGGTCGGTTTTACCATGGGAACGTGCACGCGGAGGGGGGACGCGCACCCGAAGGGGGACGAGCACGAGGAGGACACCATGACCACACTGGTGACGATCAGCAGCGGCCGCATCGAGTTGGATGAGCGCGCGGTCGCCGATTTGGCGGCGCATCTGCAGGGCGAGTTGGTGAGACCGGGCGACATGGCCTACGACCAGGTGCGACGGGTGTGGAACGGCTCGATCAACCGGTTGCCCGGCTTGATCGCGCGCTGCGCCTCCCGGGATGACGTGATCGCCGCGGTTCGCTTCGCCCGGCGCAACAACGTCCTCGTGGCCGTCCGCGGCGGCGGGCACAGTTTCCCTGGGTACTCCGTCTGCGACGACGGCCTGGTCATCGACCTGTCGCCGATGAACGGCATCCGGGTTGATCCCGAAAGGCGTACGGCGCGCGTGCAGGCCGGAGCGTTGCTGGGCGACCTGGACCGCGCCACACAGCAGCACGGGCTCGCCGTGCCGTCGGGGATTGTGACCCATACGGGTGTTGCCGGGCTCACCCTGGGTGGCGGGCTGGGCTGGCTGATGCGCAAGTACGGGCTGTCCATCGACCAGCTTGTGTCGGTAGACATGGTCACAGCGGATGGCGGGCTGGTGCGGGCGAGTGCCGCCGAGAACCCGGACCTGTTCTGGGGAGTGCGCGGCGGCGGCGGCAACTTCGGGATCGTCACTGAGTTCGAGTTTCGGCTGAACCGGGTCGGCCCGATTGTCCTGGCCGGGCCGGTCTTCTGGGCCGGAGCCGATTCGGAGAAGGTGCTGCGCTTCTACCGCGAGTGGATTGCTGAGGCGCCGGATGAGCTGATGACGATGGTCGTGCACCGCCGCGCCGCTGATGTCCCCTACGTTCCGGCCGAACTGCGCGGGCAGCCTGTGGTTGCCGTGGTCAGCTGTTACGCGGGGGAGGTGGATGACGGCGAGAGAGTGCTCCGGCCGCTGAAGGCGCTCGGTTCCCCGGTGCTGGATCTGTGTCGGCCGAAGCCATTCCTGGAGCATCAGTCCATGTTCGACGCGAGCTACCCGCCGGGCTGGTGGTACTACATGAGGTCCTGCGATGTCGCGGAGCTCACCGACGAGGTTATCGACATCACCGCAGAGCACGCGGCCGGGATCACGTCTCCGCTGACCGCATTCCCGATCTGGCAGGGCGGGGGCGCGGCGGCGCGGGTGGGCGAAGGCGACACCGCCTTCCACGGGCGTGCGGCCGGCCACACGTTCAACATCACCGCCGCCACCGAGAAGGCCGACGGCTTCGAGCGGGAACGCGACTGGGTGCGCAGTTTCTGGTCGGACCTTGCGCCGTTCCACACCAGCGTCTACGTGAACTTCCTGATGGATGAGGGCGAAGACCGCGTGCGGCAAGCGTACGGCGAGGCGAAGTACGCACGTCTCCGCGCTCTGAAGCGTGCCTGGGATCCGGAAAACTTCTTCCGCTTGAACCAGAATGTGGCGCCCTCGCCCGCCGCGGGGTGAGTCCCTTGATCAGCTTCAGCCCGGGCTCACCTGGGCTGACCCACCTGGTCGACCAGTCGCTGCAGTGACCCCTGCAGCGCCGCGAACCTTTCCGGCTTGACCGTCACCGTCGCCTCATCCATGTACACGTCCCGGCGAATCTCGAGCATCACCGAACTCACCCGCGCATCGCTCTGGTAGTGCTTGAGCGGCACATACGA
>DATISQ010000087.1:0-8948 GCA_035581905.1 Cryobacterium sp. | reverse complement strand
ACTGATGCCCGGAGCCTGGAACTCATCACCGGTGGCCATGGGAACCAGTAAGTTCGCAGCGTTATACAACAGCGCTATCTCCTGTTTCTGTGCGGGTGCACAACGGCGACAATGGTCAGAGAGTGTCTGCGGCACAGTGGAGCACACTGCGGCCTGCGACAGTTTTTGACTCTATCAACTTTCGCTCTCGGCGACTAATCGACCAGCCTGTTCGGTTCAGGTTCCGGGCTGGTCAGGGTTTTTCGGAAGAACGGCGTCGCTCACGTACCCCAGATGCGACCGGAAAACCACCAGGACGTCGACCAGCATGGTGCCGACGGCTCCGGCGATGACGGTGATGAACAGAACCGTCGTCTGCACGAAGGGAGCATCACGCAGCAGGGCGAGGATCACGATGAAAACGACGATTTTCAGCAACCATGCCCCCATCACGATGCCGAAAAAGGCGGCGATGTCGAATCGCATGGCCCCGATGATGCTCACCGCGGTGATCGAAGCGAACAGCACGGCAAGCCCGGTGCCGATGAGGGCGCTGACGAGGCCTTCCGTCGACGCGAACAGGTAGCCGAGCCCGCCGCCGACGATCGCGATCGCGATCGCGAGGAAGCCGGTGTACCGAAGGACGGCAGTCAGGACTCCCCTGGCGTCCGATGGCACCGCTCGGAGCGTGGTGGGCGGGCTGGTGGGTTCGGGTGCGCTGGTCATACGTTCTCCTCCGCCGTCGCCGACGCCTCATCGAGGCGGTCGAGTCGGGCGATTTCTTGTCTGTGTTCGGTCGCTCGGGCGAGCTGGCTGGCGGCTTCGACGGCCTTGCGCCGGCTCAGGGGAGCCAGCGTGACGAGGGTGCAGACCAGCAGCGCGACGATCAGGAAGATCGTGGCATACCAGGTGGGGAGGCCGAAATACACCGGAAGCAGGAAATAGAGCAGGCAGCCGACGGATGCGGCCGCGGTCCAGCCGTAGAAGATCAGGACGGCGTGCAGGTGCGAATGGCCCATGTCCAGAAGCCGGTGGTGCAGATGCTTGCGGTCGGCGCTGAAGGGGGATTTTCCGGCCCGGACCCGCCGGAACACCGCCAGCCCGAAGTCCAGGAGCGGAATGATCAGGATGGCGACGGGCAAAATGATCGGGATGAAAGCCGGGAAGAGCTGCGCCCGGTTGACGGCGGTGGGATCGACCTGACCCGTGATCGCGATCGCGGACGTTGCCATCAGCAGACCGACCAGGAGCGCGCCGGCATCCCCCATGAACAGTTTCGCCGGCCGCCAGTTCAGCGGCAGGAAGCCGATGCAGGCGCCCACCAGGATGGCCGCGATCAGCGAGGCGAGGTTGAAGTAGTTGCTCGGGGAGGTGTCGCGGGCCAGCAGATAGCTGTAGAGGAAGAACACGCCGTTCGCGATGAGAGCGACGCCGGCCACGAGACCGTCGAGGCCATCGATGAAGTTGATCATGTTCATCACGATCACGATCACGATCACGGTGATCAGGATGGACATCCAGGAGGACCCGACGGTCAGCCCGCCGATCGGCAGCGACAGCACCTGCACGCCCTGCCAGGCGATGAGCCCGGCCGCGATGAACTGCCCGGCCAGTTTGGTCATCCAGTCGAGGTCCCAGAGGTCGTCGGCCACCCCCAGCAGCACGATCAGCAGGGCTGCCCCCAGGATGGCCAGGATCTGCTCGGGATCGCTGAAGATGAGCCGCAGCGGCGCAAAGCGGGCCGCGACCAGATACGCCACCCCGAAGGCGGCGACGATGCCGACGAAAATCGCGATCCCCCCGAGGCGGGGCGTGGGACGCGTGTGCACATCGCGTTCACGGATCTTCGGGTAGAGGCGGTAGCGGTGACTGAGCTTGAGCACGATGACCGAGAACCCGAAGGTCACCAGCGCCGAGACGAGGCTGAGGAGGACGAAGACGGTCATGGCTAGCCGGCGTCTGCCGCAGGGTCTGCAGGGTCTGCAGGGTCTGCAGGGTCTGCAGGGTCGGGCGTCGCCTCGGTGGCGGGCTCTCCGGCAGGCAGGTTGAAGCCGATCGGCGCCAGGGCTTCGCCGATGACGGCTTCGATGGCCGCTCGGGAGATCACGCCGTTCCGCACGATGACGATCTTGCCGCCGTTCGCGTCGAAACCGGTGGCATCCACGATGGTCGACGAGGTGTCCCCCGGCCGGTCGCCGATGGCTTCGTAGCCGAGCCCGGCCGTTCCACCATCCAGGTAGACGGCCACGCTGCCGCCGAGCATCTCTTCGGCGCCCAGCGCGTCGATGGCGGAGGGCAGGCCGCTCGTGTTGGCGGATGACACGGCCAGCGGCCCCGTCTCGGAGAGGAGGTCGAGGACAACGGGGTTGCTCGGCATCCGCAGGGCCACCGTGCCTCGGGTGTCTCCCAGGTCCCAGGCCAGCGACGGCTGGGCGTTCAGCACCACCGTGAGGCCGCCGGGCCAGAAGGCGGCGACCAGCTCGCGCACCGGCTGCGGGATGTTCTGGGCCAGGGCGTCGAGGGTGGGGATTCCGGGGATCAGCACGGGCGGCGGCGAGGAGCGGTCGCGGCCCTTGGCGTCGAGGAGTCGCTGCACCGCCTCCGGGTCGAACGCGTCCGCGGCGATGCCGTACACCGTGTCGGTGGGGATGACGACGAGCGCGCCGCGGCCGATGGCCGAGCGCGCAAGCCTCATACCGGCCGCGTATTCCGTGTCAACCGAGCAGTCATAGATGCGTGTCATTGTGCCCGATTCTAGTGCAGCCACCCTGAGGGAGCGGTTTTCACCGATCGGTGGGAACCGGGGCGAGGGCCGTGGTGGCGCGGTCGCGGGTGGTGTAGTCGCGGTGGGTGGCCGGGGCGCGCCAGCCGTCAGCGGCCAGGAGAGCCCTGATCTCGGCACCCTGCAGCTCGCCGTGTTCGATCACGATCTGGCCGCCGGGTCGCAGGAGGCGCAGGGCCGTGCGTGACACGTGCCGCACCACGTCGAGCCCGTCAGCGCCGCCGAACAGGGCGCGGGCCGGGTCGAACAGGCGCACCTCCGGGTCGCGCGGGATCGCCTCCGCCGGGATGTAGGGCGGGTTGGAGATGACCACGGCCACGGTTCCGTCGAGTTCGGTGAGGGCATCGGCGAGGTCGCCGAACACCAGCGTGGCGTTGGGTGCGGCAACGTGGGCGAAGTTGCGGGACGTCCAGGGGAAGGCCTCCGGCGAGTTCTCGACCGCCCAGATGCGCGCATTCGGCACTTCGACCGCCAGGGCGAGGGCGATCGCGCCGCTGCCGGTGCCGAGGTCCACCCCGATCGGCTCCGCGTCGGCGTTGGCCCGGAGCGCGTCGATCGCGAACTGCGCCACCTGCTCCGTCTCGGGCCGGGGAACGAACACTCCGGGACCGACGAACAGTTCAAGGGAGCGGAACGGTGCCCGCCCGGTGATGTGCTGGAGCGGCTCGCGCAGGGCGCGGCGACGGACGAGTTCGAGGATGGCCGCGGCATCCGTGGCGCTGAGGGCGGTGCGCAGGATGGCGGCGGCCTGTACCTGGCCGCGGCTCTGAGCGAGTACATGACCGATCAGGAGATCGGCGTCGACGCCGGGGTCGCTGATGCCGGCTTGGGAAAGCGAGTCGACGGCCCGGGTGCGCAAGTCGGCAATGTTGGTGGGAATGGAGCTGGTGGGAATGGAATCGTTGCCGGGCGGAGTTGTCACGTATTGAAATGTAACGCACGCGCACGCCCAATGCCGTAGCCGTAGGCTGGGCGAGGTTCGTGACCCCGATCGAAAGGCGACCACCGATGCCCGCTCAGATTCACTCCGATATCACCGCCGCCGTCGGCAAAACCCCCCTGGTCAAACTCAACCGGCTCACCGCCGGCCTCGACGCCACCGTGCTGGTGAAACTGGAGTTCTACAATCCCTCGGGCAGCGTGAAGGACCGGATCGGGATCGCGATCGTCGATGCGGCCGAGGCCGCGGGCGAGCTGGCTCCCGGCGGAACCATCGTCGAGGGCACCAGTGGCAACACCGGCATCGCCCTCGCCATGGTGGGCGCCGCCCGCGGGTACACCGTCATCCTGGCCATGCCGGAGACCATGAGCCGCGAACGCCGCCAGCTGCTGCGCGCGTACGGTGCACAGATCGTGCTGACGCCGGGGTCCGAAGGGATGCGCGGCGCGGTCTCGAAGGCCGAGGAAATCGCCGGAGCCATCCCCGGGGCGATTCTGGCCCACCAGTTCGACAACCCGGCCAACCCGGCCATCCACTACGCGACCACGGGCGTTGAGATCTGGGACGACACCGCGGGCGCCGTTGACATCCTCGTCGCCGGGATCGGGACCGGAGGCACCATCACCGGCGCCGGCCAGCTGCTCAAGGAGCGCAAGCCCTCCGTGCGCGTCGTCGGCGTCGAACCGATCGACTCCCCCATCCTCACCGGAGGCAAGCCCGGACCGCACAAGATCCAGGGCATCGGCGCCAACTTCATCCCGAATGTCCTCGACACGCACGTCTACGACGAGGTCACCGACGTCACGCTCGCGGATTCCGTGTCCACGGCACGCCAGCTGGCGACGGATGAGGGCATCCTCTCCGGCATTTCCGGTGGATCGGCCGTGTGGGCCGCCATCGAACAGGCCAAGCGACCCGAGAACGCCGGCAAGACCATCGTCGCGATCATGCCGAGTTTCGGTGAGCGCTACCTCTCCACGGTGCTCTACGAGGACCTGCTGGACTAGGCGGCGGAACCCCGGGCAGTCGAGCAAGCGAATGGGAGTCTTTTCCAGCATCCGCGAGGACCTGGTGATGGCGCGCGCCCACGACCCGGCCGCCCGGAGCAACATCGAGGTGTTTCTGGCGTACAGCGGTCTGCACGCGGTGTGGTTGTACCGGGTGTCCCACCGGCTGTGGGAAGCCGGCTTGCGGTTGCCGGCCCGGCTCCTGTCGCAGTTCACCCGGTTCCTGACCGGGATCGAGATCCACCCCGGCGCCCGGATCGGCCGCCGGCTGTTCATCGACCACGGCATGGGCGTGGTGATCGGGGAGACCTCGGACATCGGCGACGACGTGATGCTTTACCACGGGGTCACCCTCGGCGGGAAGACCCGGCACGGGGTGGCCCGCGGTGAGAAGCGGCATCCGACCCTGCACGACGGCGTGACCATCGGCGCCGGGGCCAAGGTTCTCGGACCCATCGTCATCGGCGCCTGGAGTACCATCGGTGCCAACGCGGTGGTGACTCGGGATGCCCCGCCCAAGTCACTGCTGCTCGGCATCCCCGCCACCGTGCAGCCGGCCAGGCCCGACACCATCGAATCCGCCCGCGGGCTACTGCCCGGCGACGACTGAGGAACCCAGACCGATGAGTATTGACAGCGCAGCCCTCACCCTTCCCGTTCTCGACCTCTCACGGCTCGACCGCGGCGATGCGGAAGCGGAGGACTTCCGGGCCGAGCTGCGCGAAGCCGCCCACTCCTTCGGGTTCTTCTACCTGACCGGGCACGGTGTGCCCGCAGACCTGACCGACCGGGTCATGCGCACCGCCCGGGCCTTCTTCGCCCTCCCCGAAGCCGACAAGATGGCGATCGAGAACCTGAAGAGCCCCCATTTCCGCGGCTACACCCGCGTCGGCGGCGAACTCACCCAGGGCCGGGTCGACTGGCGCGAACAGATCGACATCGGGCCGGAACGCCCGGCACTGCCACGGCCCACGGATGCCGACTACCTGCGTCTCGAGGGACCGAACCAGTGGCCGTCCGGGCTTCCCGCTCTCGAAGAGGTGATGTCCACCTGGCGCGAGGAACTCAACGCGGTCGCCCTGCGCCTGATGCAGGCCTGGGCGCTCTCGCTCGGCGCCGACGAGCACGTGTTCGACGCGGCCTTCGCGGAGAAGCCGTTCACCCTGATCAAGATCGTGCGTTACCCCGGCAAGTCCGATCCCACGCCCCGGCAGGGTGTGGGCGCGCACAAGGACTCCGGGGTGCTGACCCTCCTGTTCGTCGAACCCGGCAAGGGCGGCCTGCAGGTCGAGAAGGATGGCGTCTGGATCGACGCTCCCCCGCTCGACGGCGCCTTCGTCGTCAATATCGGTGAGCTGCTCGAGGTGGCCACGAACGGCTATCTCAAGGCCACGGTGCACCGGGTGATCTCGCCTCTGATCGGCGACGACCGGGTCTCGATCCCGTTCTTCTTCGGCCCCGCGCTCGACGCGACCATCCCACTGCTCACCCTGCCGGACTCGCTCGAGGCCCCCGGGGTCACGGCCGACCCGGACAACCCGATCTTCTCCACCTACGGGGAGAACGCGCTGAAGAGCCGTCTGCGCGCGCACCCGGATGTGGCGGCCATCCACTACTCCGATCTGGCCCAGTAGCCGCCGCAGACGCAGTCGCCGCGATCGCGGCCGCACTGCCGAGTGTTACGGCTGCAGCCGCTCCAGGGTCCAGCCGCCGCCCTCCTGCGCGGTGAAGCGCAGGCGGTCGTGCAGCCGGGACGTGCGGCCCTGCCAGAATTCGATCGCGTGGGGGATCACCCGGAACCCGCCCCAGTCGGCGGGCCGCGGGATTTCGGTGTCGTCGGGGTAGCGGCGCTCGACCTCCGCCACCTGCTGCTCGAGGAGTTCGCGGTTCGGGATCGGCTCCGACTGGTCACTGGCCAGGGCGGCGATGCGGGCGGGGCGCGGACGGCGCGCGAAATAGGCGTCGCTGACGGCGGCATCCGTCGCGTGGGCGGTGCCGTAGACGATCACCTGGCGCTGCATCGGGTACCAGGGGAACAGCAGCGTCAGGTCGGGATTCACCCGGAGCGCCCGCCCCTTGCGCGAGTCATAGTTGGTGACGAACTCGAATCCGCTGCCGTCGAGCCCTTTGAGCAGCACGGTGCGACTGCTCGGCCGGCCGTCGGGATCGATGGTGCCGACGACCATGGCGTTGGGTTCGTAGAGCCCGGCCCCCTCGGCGGCCGCCAGCCAGGCCGCGAACTCGGCCATCGGGTCGGGATTGATCAAGGCTTCGGTCAGGCTCACTGCGCCGTAGTCGGTGTGACTCGTCAGGGATTCCATCAGCATCCTCGCCTCGTTGTCGAACGGCGGATGCGAGAAAAGCCCGGCCGCCGTTCTCTCCAGACTACGAGAGACCGGCGGCCGGGCAACAGCGGCGTGCGGGGTTAGTCGTGGTCGCCGATCTCGGCCAGCCGGGTGGCTTCGTCGGCCGTGATGCAGGAGTCGATCACGGCGTCGAGGGCGCCGTTCATGACCGTGTCCAGGTTGTAGGCCTTGTAGCCGGTGCGGTGGTCGGCGATCCGGTTCTCCGGGAAGTTGTACGTGCGGATGCGCTCGGACCGGTCCATGGTGCGGATCTGGCCCTTTCGCACGAGAGATGCAGCGGCGTCGATCTCTTCCTGCTGCCGGGCAAGGACACGGGCACGCAGTACGCGCATGCCGGCTTCCTTGTTCTGCAGCTGGCTCTTCTCGTTCTGCATGGCCACGACGATGCCGGTCGGAAGGTGCGTGATGCGAACGGCGGAGTCGGTCGTGTTCACCGACTGGCCGCCGGGGCCGCTCGACCGGTACACGTCGATCTTGAGATCGTTCGCGCTGATCTCGACCTCTTCGGGCTCGTCGACCTCAGGGAAGACGAGAACGCCGGCGGCGGAGGTGTGGATGCGTCCCTGCGACTCGGTGGCCGGCACCCGCTGAACGCGGTGCACGCCCCCCTCGTACTTGAGGTGCGCCCAGACGCCTTCGGCCGGGTCGCTCGAGTTGCCCTTGATGGCGAGTTGGATGTCCTTGATGCCGCCGAGGTCGCTCGAGGTCTGCTCGATGATCTCGGTCTTCCAGCGCTTCGACTCCGCGTAGTGCAGGTACATGCGGAGCAGGTCGGCGGCGAACAGTGCGGATTCCGCACCGCCCTCCCCCATCTTGATCTCCATGATCACGTCGCGGGCGTCGAGCGGGTCGCGCGGGATCAGCAGTCGCCGCAGCTTTTCGGCTGCGGTTTCCAGCTGCTCCACGAGACCGGGGATCTCCGCGGCGAAATCGGCGTCCTCGTCCGCGAGTTCCCGCGCGGCGTCGAGGTTCTCGCCGATCTCTTTCCACTCGTTCCAGGCCGCGATGATGCGGCTCAGCTCGGCGTAGCGACGATTGACCTTCTTGGACCGGGCCGGGTTCGCGTGCAGCTCGGGATCCGCCAGCTGAGACTGGAGTTCGTCGTGCTCAGCCAGCAGAGTCAGAACAGACTCGAACATCAGTGATCCTTGTCTGACCCACCGAGGGTCGGCATCGACTTCTGAACCTGCATCAGGAACTCGACGTTGGACGTGGTCTCCTTGAGGCGGCCGAGGATGACCTCCAGCGCCTGCTGCTGCTCGAGCCCGGCGAGAGCGCGGCGCAGCTTCCAGGTGATCTTGACCTCGTCGGCGCTCATCAGCATTTCTTCACGACGGGTGCCGGATGCGTTGACATCCACCGCGGGGAAGATGCGCTTGTCGGCCAGGTGGCGCGACAGGCGGAGCTCCATGTTGCCCGTGCCCTTGAACTCCTCGAAGATGACCTCGGCCATCTTGGATCCGGTCTCCACCAGGGCGGAGGCGATGATGGTGAGCGAGCCACCGTTCTCGATGTTGCGCGCGGCGCCGAAGAAACGCTTCGGCGGGTAGAGCGCGGAGGCGTCGACGCCGCCGGAGAGGATCCGGCCCGACGGCGGGGCCGTCAGGTTGTAGGCACGGCCCAGGCGGGTGATCGAGTCGAGGAGCACGACGACGTCGTGGCCCAACTCGACGAGACGCTTGGCGCGCTCGATGGCGAGCTCGGCGACCGTGGTGTGGTCTTCGGCGGGACGATCGAAGGTGGAGGCGATGACCTCACCCTTCACCGTGCGCTGCATGTCGGTGACCTCTTCGGGACGCTCGTCGACCAGGACGACCATGAGGTGGACCTCGGGGTTGTTCGTGGCGATGGCGTTGGCGATCTGCTGCATGACG
>DATISQ010000086.1:0-3554 GCA_035581905.1 Cryobacterium sp. | reverse complement strand
CTGGGTGCAGGGGCTGCGCCCCGGCGAGGAGGTCTTCTACGCGGTCCTGCCCATGTTCCACGCCTACGGCCTGACCCTGTGCCTGACGTTCGCGATGGCCACCGGTGCCCGGCTCGTGCTGTTCCCCAAGTTCGACGAGGGTCTGCTGCTCGATGCGGCCAAGCGCACCCCGCCCACGTTCATGCCGGCCGTCCCGCCGATCTACGACCGGCTCGTGAAGGCCGCAGCGGAGAAGAATGTGAGCCTGCGCAGCATCCGTTACGCCATCTCGGGCGCGATGAGCCTGCCGGTGTCGATCGTGGAACGCTGGGAGGCCGCCACCGGCGGACTGCTGGTCGAGGGCTACGGCATGACCGAAGCCTCGCCGATCGCCGTCGGCAACCCGATGGGCCCGAGCCGGCGTCCCGGCACGGTGGGCGTGCCGTTCCCGAGCACCGAGATCCGCGTGGTCGACCCGGACGACCCCACCGTGAACCGCGGTATCGAAGAAGAGGGCGAGCTGCTCATCCGCGGCCCCCAGGTCTTCTCCGGCTACTGGGACCAGCCGACCGAGACCGCCAAGACGCTGCTCGAGGGCGGCTGGTTGCGCACCGGCGACATCGTGCGGGTCTCCGCCGACGGCTTCGTCACGGTCGTCGACCGGATCAAGGAGCTCATCATCACCGGCGGCTTCAACGTGTCGCCCTCCGAGGTCGAGGCGGCTCTTCTGTCGCATCCGGATGTCGCCGACGCCGCCGTCGTCGGGCTGCCGAGTGCGAACGGCGGCGAAGACGTCGCCGCCGCGGTGGTGCTGGCGCCCGGCGCCACCCTCGACGTGGGCACCCTCCGCACGTATTGCCGCACCCGGCTCTCCGCCTACAAGGTGCCCCGCACCGTCGTGGCGGTCGACGAGCTGCCCCGGTCGCTGATCGGCAAGGTGCTGCGCCGCGAGGTGCGTGCCGGCATGATCACGGAGTAGCCCCCCAAGCTCGCCCTCCGCAGCTCGCTCCCTCTCGCGGCGCCGAGAACCCGCCGCAGTACAGTAACTCCACAGCACCGTCAGGTAAAAAGGTCATCCGAATGTTCGTCCCGGCAACGCGTCCGGGTGCTTCCAGAAGAGACCTCAGGTGGAGACCTCGATGACCGAAAATGCCCCCGATCACTTCGATGTCGTCGTTATCGGCGCGGGGCCGGCCGGGACGGCCGCGGCGCTCCGGGCCGCCGAGCTGGGCGCCCGGGTCGCCGTTGCCGAGGCCGACAGGCTCGGTGGAACCTGCGTGAACACGGGGTGCGTGCCAACGAGAGTGCTGGCCAAGGCAGCACGCCTGATCCGCGAAGTGCGGGCGGCGGATACCTATGGAATCGAGGTCAGCGATCCGCGCATCGACTGGCCCACCACGGTAGAACGGGTGAAGTCGCGGGTGGAGAGGGTGCGCTCGATCAAGCTCGAAGCCGAAAGGTTCGCGGACGCCGGAATCGAACTGGTGCTGGAAGGTCGGGCGCGATTCATCGATCCGCACTCCGTGGTGCTGGAGACGGGCCGCATCCTCACCGCCACCTCGTTCCTGGTCTGCGTCGGCGGGCACTCTCGGCGACTGCCCGTGCCGGGGGCTCACTGGGCGACGGTTCCGGAGGACATCCTGAACCTGCCGGCACTGCCCAGACGGGTCGCCGTGATCGGCGCGGGCAACACCGGCGCACAATTGGTCACGGTGTTCAGCGCCTTTGGCTCCGAAGTGACCGTGCTCGACATCGCCCCGCGCATCCTGATGACTTCGGATTCCGCCATCGCCGACACTGTGTCGACGGCGTTCCGCCAGCAGGGTGTGGCCGTGCACACGGGAATCTCAACGGTGACGGCGATCGAGCAGGAAGCCGACGGAACCCTCACCCTGTCCTGGCGCGAGCACGGCACGGAGCACTCCGCCGGATTCGACGCCGTCATCATGTCCACGGGATGGCCGGCGGATGTCGACGACCTCGGGCTCGACAGGGCCGGCATCCGCACCGAGCGTTCGGCCATCCCCGTGGACCAGTACTTTCGCAGCATCGTGCCCCACATTTTCGCGGTCGGCGACGCGAACGGACGGGACATGCTGGTGCAGGCCGCCCAGTTCGAGGGTGAGGCCGCCGCCGAGAACGCGGTGCTGGGTGCCAACCGCCGAACGCCGCACCACCTGCTCCCGGCCGGCGGTTTCACCGACCCCGACTACGCGGGCGTGGGGTTCACCGAGGAGGAGGCGCGGGCTCGCGACCCGCACTGCGTCGTCGCGACAGTGCCCTACTCCGAACTCGACCGCGCGGTGATCGACGGCCGGGAACCGGGATTCCTCAAGCTGATCGCCGACCGGCGGCGGGAACTGATCCTCGGCGCCCATGCAACCGGGGAGAACGCGGTCGAGGTGATCCAATCCGTGACGACGGCGATGGCCGCCGGCGTCGATGTCGCCACCCTGGCCCGGGTGCGCTTCGCCTACCCCACCTACAGCGCGGTCATCGGCCTCACGGCCCGTCGCCTGCTGCTGGAGGCGCCGGAGCCGGCCCCGATGGCCGAGCGTGTCGAGATCCCGACCCGCTCGACCTCCGTGGCTACGGGCGCAGCAGCACCTTGATGGCGCGGCGTTCGTCCATGGCGGCGTAGGCCTCGGCCACCTCGGTCAGCGGCAGCTCCAGGTCGAACACGCGGCCGGGGTTGATGGCACCCGAGAGCACCTCCGGCAGCAGCTCTTCCACATAACCGCGAACGGATGCGACGCCCCCGTTCAGACCCACGTTCCGCCCGAACAGCGGGCGAACCTCGATCGGTCCGCCGGTGGGCACGCCCACGTAGCCGACCATTCCGCCGGGACGGGCCGACGCGATGGCCTGCTCCATCGACTCCTTGGTGCCGACGCACTCGAGCACGCAGTCCGCGCCGATGCCGTCGAAGAGCTCACGAATGCGGGCCACGCCGGCCTCGCCGCGTTCCTCGACGATGTCGGTCGCGCCGAACTCGCGGGCCACGGTCTGTCGTTCGGGGTGGCGCGACATGGCCACGATCCGGGAGGCCCCGAGCCGCTTGGCCGCGATGATCGCGCACAGGCCGACCGCGCCGTCACCGACGACGACAACCGTGCTGCCGGTCGTCACTCCGGCGGAGATCGCGGCGTGGTGGCCGGTGCCCATCACGTCGGCGAGGGTCAGCAGACCGGGGACCTGGGCGTCGGTGGGCAGCGTCGGCGTGGCCACGAGCGACCCGTCGGCGTGCGGCACGCGCACCTTCTCGCCCTGGGCGCCGTCGGCGAAACCGCCGAGCTGGTCGTCCGAGCCCCACCATCCGCCGTGCAGGCAGGAGGTGCTGGTGCCGTTCTGGCAGTTGATGCAGGTGTTGTCGCAGTCGTAGAACGGCGCGATGACGAAGTCGCCGACCTTGACCCGGCTGACGTCGGCGCCGATTTCCTCGACGATGCCGACGAACTCGTGGCCGATACGTTTCGGCTCCTCGGTGGGCTGAACGCCGCGGTAGGGCCAGAGGTCTGAGCCGCAGACGCAGGCTGCGACGACGCGCACGATGGCGTCACCGCCGGTGGAGAGAA
>DATISQ010000085.1:0-2536 GCA_035581905.1 Cryobacterium sp. | reverse complement strand
CGGGCGGCCTCGACGTCGGCGGCGCTGCGGGCGATGCCGAAGTCGTCGGGGTAGCGCGCGGCGAGGCGGTAGACCCAGTCGATCTGCTCGAGCGTTCCCTGCACGGCGTCGGCGCCGAGCTGGTCGTCGCTCACGTAGACCGACCAGAACTGCGCCCCGACCCGCCCGGCCCGCAGCCTCGCGATGTCGGTGTCGGTGGCCAGACCACCCTCCAGGCCCTCGACGGAGTAGTCCCGGCTCTCCCGGCACTCCCACGCCCAGTCGTTGTGGCCGTCGATCAGCGGGGCCAGGGCGAGCGCCTGCTCCACGACGACGGATGCCGCGACCGACACTGCGACGGATGCCGCGGCAGACGCGGGCGCGGACGCAATCGGTGTGCTCATGCCACCACGCTAGTGCCGGCCGGAACGGGCGGGGAACGGAATCCACCTACAGTTGAACCGGCCCGGTCGAGGCTCGGCATGACCCGCGACGGCCTGAACCAGATAGGACGAGCCCTCTCATGATGGGTGCACACCATGCCATGACCGGCGCCGCAGCCTGGATCGCCGTCACGGCGACCGCCGGGCACGGCCTCGGGCTCTTTCCCGTGACGCCCGTCGGTACGATCGCCGGCGCCCTGCTCTGCGCGGGGGCAGCCCTCCTCGCCGATGCCGACCACAACTCGGCCACCATCTCGCAGTCCGTCCCGCTGCTGGGCCGGCTCGTCACCACGGGGATTTCCCGGGCGTCCGGCGGGCACCGGCACGGCCTGCACAGCCTGCTCGGCCTCTTCTCGGCGTGGCTGCTCGCCAGCGTGATCGGGCTCGTGCTCTGGGAGCCGGTCTGGGCATCCGAACCGGTGCGCGTCGGCCCGGCCCTGATGAGCGCCGCGGCGATCGCGTTCGCGGCCAAGGTCCTGGGCCTCTCGAACAGGTCGTGGGGACTGGCGTGGGTGATCGGGTTGGCCGTGGCGGCCTTCATCGCCGTCTTCGCCCCGGAGCAGCAGTCCTGGTTCGTGGTCTGCTTCACCCTGGGCTACGGAGTGCACCTGCTCGGCGATCTGCTGACCACGGGCGGGCTGCCCCTGTTCTGGCCGTGGATGCCGAAGTCGCCGAGATGGTGGCGGAAGGTTCCGGTTCTCGATGACCTGTGGTCCTCGGGCGGCTACCTGGCGGTGCCGCTGCTGGGCAACGCCGGCTCGCTGCGGGAATGGCTGCTGCTCATCCCGGTCACCGTCTACGCGGGGTACGGCGTGCTGTTCGCGCTGCTGGAGACATGGGACGTCAACCTGGCGGCCGTGCTGGCGGACGTTGCCGGTGCGCTGCCGGTGTAGCCGGACGGGCAGCGCCGGGGCATCCGCCGGCCGGCTGCCGCTCACCTCGTAGGCTGAAGCCATGGGACTTGGCAATCGACTGACGGATCTGGCGATGAAGACGATGAGCGTGCTGCACCGCGCGGTGCTGTCGGCCTCCGGCGGGCGCCTGCTCGCCTCGTTCGGGTCGATGCCCGCGGTCGAGCTGCACACGATCGGCCGCTCCAGCGGCAAGCGCCGCACGACCATGCTCACCGCCCCCGTGCACGGGCACCAGCGTTACGTGCTGATCGCCTCGAAGGGCGGCGACGACCGGCATCCGCAGTGGTACCTCAACCTCGTCGCGAACCCCGACGTGGAGCTGACCGTGCACGGCACCACCCTGAAGCTGCGGGCGCGCACCGCCTCCCCCACGGAGAAGGCCGAGCTGTGGCCGCAGATCGTGGCTGCCTACCGCGGCTACGACGGCTACCAGCAGAAGACCGGCCGGGACATCCCGGTCGTGATCTGCGAGCCCCGGCCGCGCTGACCCGGCTCGCAGCCAGCGCGGCGTGGCGATCAGCCGTGAGGCTCCGCCGTGACGATCAGACCAGGGCGGCCGGCGCGATCAGCACCCGGGGGAACACCGGCGGATGCACGCCCGCCATCTCCTCCAGCACCCGGATGACCTGGCAGCTGTAGCCGTATTCGTTGTCGTACCAGACGTACAGGACGGCCTTCGTGTCGGTGCAGATGGTGGCGAGGCCGTCGACGATGCCGGCCCGGCGGGAGCCGAGGAAGTCGCTGGAGACCACCTCGGGCGAGTCGATGTAGTCGATCTGCTTGTGCAGCTCGGAGTGCAGCGACATGGTGCGCAGGTAGGTGTTGAGCTCGTCCCTCGTGGTGCCCTGCTCGAGGGTGAGGTTGAGGATCGCCATCGACACGTCGGGTGTGGGCACCCGGATGGCGTTGCCGGTCAGTTTGCCGGCCAGCTCGGGCAGCGCCTTGGCGACGGCCTTCGCGGCCCCCGTCTCGGGGAGCACCATGTTCAGTGCGGCACTGCGCCCGCGGCGATCGCCCGAGTGGAAGTTGTCGATCAGGTTCTGGTCGTTGGTGAACGAGTGCACCGTTTCCACGTGGCCGTCCCGGATGCCGAAGCGGTCGTTCACCGCCTTGAGTACGGGGGTGATCGCGTTGGTGGTGCAGGACGCCGCCGTGACGATGGTGTCCTCCGCGGTGATGGAGTCGTGGTTGATGCCGTGC
>DATISQ010000084.1:0-5317 GCA_035581905.1 Cryobacterium sp. | reverse complement strand
TGTCCTTAGGGTCAGTGCGGCTTACGGGCGTCAGTGCCGGTGGGAACCACGATGAGGGGAACGGGGAGCGCGTGCAGCATGCGATGCGCGGTGATGCCGAGGAAGATCATGGTGGGCTGGGCCAGCCGGCTGGACCCGACGAAGGCGACTTCGGTCGGCTGCCAGTCGAGGGCCTCGACCGCGGCCTCGACGCTGTGCCCGGACGCAACCTCGGTGGTAATGGTGCCGTGGGCCTTCGACCGGCTTTCGAAGTACTCCAGCACGCCGGCGAGGTGGGCCTGGCTCTCGGTCTCGTCGGCCGGGTGGCGGCGGCCGGCGTCGACCTCCACGAGGGTGACGAAACGCAGGTCGACCGTGAGGCCCTCCGAGAAGGCCAACAGGGAGTCGAGCAGTGTCTTCCAGCCCGGCCGGGTGCCGATGGCGCAGGTGATCCGGGTGAGCTGCGCGGGGGCCGTGTAGCCGCGGGGTGCGAGCGCGACGGGTACCGGAGAGGCATGCAGGAGCGCGTTGGCCACGCTTCCGATCGTGAACCGGTTCATCAGGCCGCGGCGGGAGGCCCCGACGACGATGCGGTCCGAGTCGAACGTGCGGGCGGCCTGGAGCAGCCCCTCCGTGGTCGAATCGGCGTAGAGGAGATGGGTGGTGGCGACCACGTCCTCGGGAACCAGTGCCCGGCCCCGTTCGAGCCATTCGAGGGCCTGCTCCTCGAGCAGAGCCTGGTAATCGGGGGAGGAGACGGCCCCGACCCGCGCAGGGACGGTGGACGAATGATGCGGAAGGACGAGACACAGGCGCAGTTCGGAGTGGGTCAGGCGCGCCAGCGCGACACCCAGCTCGACGGTGTCCTTTCCCCGCTCGGTCGCTTCGTAGGCGACGACGTAGTTGGCTACTCGGGTCACGCTGGTTTCTCCCTCGGTTCGCGACGGGTGTCGCACTCAGTGGTCGTGGTGTTCAGGATCAGTGGTGTTCAGGATCAGGGGGTCAGGATCGGTGGCGTGCTGGTCCTGCTCGTGCCCGGCGTGTTCGCCCGGCGCCCAGTGCGCCGGACTCGGTTCCCCGTCGAGCGACGGACATCGATGGTCTTCTGTCTCGTGGAGGGGCGGCGGTGGTCGAGCCGGTCGAGACCTCGTGGTTACTCCAGGGCGCTCATCACGTGCTTGATTCGGGTGTAGTCCTCGACGCCGTACATCGATAGGTCTTTGCCGTAACCGGACTGCTTGAAGCCGCCGTGGGGCATTTCGGCGGTGAGCAGGATGTGCGTGTTGATCCACACTGCGCCGAAGTCGAGGTCGCGGGAGACCCGCATGGCCGTGGCGTGGTCGCGCGTCCACACGCTGGACGCGAGCGCGTAGCGGACATCGTTCGCGAGCGTGACCGCGTGCTCCTCCGACGTGAAGGGCTGCACCGTGATCACCGGGCCGAACGTTTCCTCCTGCACGATCGCATCGCTCTGGCGCACCTGGGTGACGACGGTGGGCTGGAAGTAGAAGCCCTCGGTACCGACCTGGTGGCCGCCGGTGGCGATGACGGCGTGGTCGGGTAGAGCCGCGACCTTGTTCACGACGTCGCCGAAGTGGTTGACGTTGTTCAGCGGACCGAAGTAGTTGTCGGCGTCATCGGCCGAACCGGTGGTGCGGCCGCGGGCCTCGGTGACGAGGGCTTCGACGAACTCGTCGTGGATGGATTCATGCACGAGCACCCGGGTGATGGCCGTGCAATCCTGTCCGGCGTTATAGAAAGAGAAGTCGGCGATGGCGGCCGCGGTCGTGGCGACGTTCGCATCGGCGAAGACCAGGGCCGGCGCCTTGCCGCCGAGTTCGAGGTGCGCCCGCTTGAGCGTTTTCGCGGCGCCGCTGGCGACGGCCATGCCGGCCCGCACGCTGCCGGTGATCGAGACCAGGCCGGGCACCGGATGCTCGACGATCGCGGCCCCGGTGCCGCCGTTTCCGAGCACGATGTTCATCACGCCGTCGGGGAGGATGCCCTGGCTGATCCGGGCGAGTTCGAGGGTCGACTCGGGGGTGGTGTCGCTGGGCTTGAGCACGAGGGTGTTGCCGGCGGCCAGCGCCGGGCCGATCTTCCAGATGGCCATCAGGAACGGGAAGTTCCACGGGGTGACCTGGCCGACCACGCCGATCGGCTCGCGGCGCACCCAGGAGGTCATGCCGGTCAGGTATTCGCCGGCGGACTTGCCCTCGAGCAGGCGGGCGGCGCCCGCGAAGAAGCGCAGCTGGTCGGCGCCGGCCGCGACCTCGTCGGCCGCGATCGTGGCACGGGGCTGGCCCGTGTTGCGGTGCTGGGCCTCCACGATGGCGTCGCTCTCGGCGTCGATCGCGTCGGCCAGGCGGAGCAGTGCGCGCTGCCGCGCGGAGGGGGTGCTGCGCCCCCAGGTGCGGAAGGCGGTCTTCGCGGCGGTCATCGCCGCGTCCACGTCGGCGACGGTCGAGATCGGTGCCCGGGCGACCAGGCGCCCCGTCGTGGGATCGACGATGTCGAGCAGCTCGGTGCCCTCAGGCTCAACGAATCTGCCATTGATGAAGTTTTTAAGGGTGGGGGTGGCCACGGGCCTGATCCTCTGCGCTGAGTATAGAAACGGGTCTTTTGTTCGGTAAGTATGGCATCTGACGGCGGAATCCTGATACCAGCGCGGAATTATTGTGGGCGGGGCGGTCGCGACCTCGCGCCGCCAGGTCATCTCCGGACCGCTGGCGCGTTTTCTCAATGTCCTCTAAACTTGAGTCCAGCAGACTCAGCTTTTGCCGCGCCAGCAGCGAGAGCGGTCGCCCGAGAGAGGATCTTCTGATGCAAGCAGGTCAGCAACCGCCCCAGGAAGAAGCGAAAACCGCTCTTGAGCAGTACGGCGTCAATCTCACCGAGATCGCCCGCAGCGGCAAGCTCGACCCGGTGATCGGGCGAGACGCCGAGATCCGCCGGGTCAGCCAGGTGCTCACCCGCCGCACCAAGAACAACCCGGTGCTGATCGGGGAGCCCGGGGTGGGCAAGACCGCGGTCGTGGAAGGGCTGGCCCAGCGCATCGTGGCCGGCGACGTGGCCGACTCCCTCAAGGGTAAGCAGCTGGTGGCCCTCGACCTGGCAGCCCTCGTGGCCGGGGCCAAGTACCGTGGCGAGTTCGAGGAACGGCTCAAGGCCGTGCTCCAGGAGATCAACGATGCAGAAGGGCAGATCATCACCTTCGTCGATGAACTGCACACCCTGATGGGGGCCGGCGGCGGGGAGGGCTCCGTGGCAGCCTCGAACATGCTCAAGCCCATGCTCGCCCGCGGCGAGCTGCGCCTGATCGGCGCGACCACCCTGAACGAGTACCGCGAATTCATCGAGAAGGACGCCGCCCTCGAGCGCCGGTTCCAGCCGGTGCTGGTCGACGAGCCGAGCGTCGAAGACACCGTGGCCATCCTGCGCGGGCTCAAGGAGCGCTACGAGGCCCACCACAAGGTGTCGATCGCGGACTCGGCGCTCGTGGCCGCGGCATCCCTCTCCAACCGGTACATCACGGCCCGCCAGCTGCCCGACAAGGCCATCGACCTGATCGACGAGGCGGCCAGCCGGCTCAGGATGGAGATCGACTCCGCCCCGGTGGAGATCGACGAACTGCGACGCAGCGTGGACCGGCTCAAGCTGGAGGAACTGGCGCTCAAGAAGGAGAAGGATGACGCGTCGAAGGCGCGGCTGGAGAAGCTGCGCGCGGACCTGGCGGAACGCGAGCTGAACCTGACCGAGCTGCAGGCGCGCTGGGACAAGGAACGGGCCTCCCTGAACCGGGTCGGCGAGTTCAAGGAACGGCTCGACACGGCGCGCAGCGAGGCCGACCGGGCCGAACGCGACGGCAACCTGGAGAAGGCGTCCCGGCTGCTGTACGGCGACATCCCCAAGATCGAGAAGGAGCTCGCCGCGGCCGAGCGGGCGGAGTCCGACGGGCCGCGCATGGTCAACGACCAGGTCACCGCGGAGGACATCGCCGCAGTGGTCGCGATGTGGACCGGGATCCCGGTGGGCCGGCTGCTGCAGGGCGAGACGGAGAAACTGCTGAACCTCGAGGGGGAGCTGGGGCACCGCCTGGTCGGGCAGAGGCCGGCCGTGCGTGCGGTCGCCGACGCCGTGCGCCGCAGCCGGGCCGGCATTTCCGACCCGGACCGGCCGACCGGGTCGTTCCTCTTCCTCGGGCCGACCGGGGTGGGCAAGACGGAGCTCGCGAAGGCGCTCGCCGAGTTCCTCTTCGACGACGAAAAGGCGATGGTGCGCATCGACATGAGCGAGTACGGGGAGAAGTTCTCCGTGTCCCGCCTGGTGGGGGCACCTCCCGGCTACATCGGCTACGAACAGGGCGGGCAGCTGACCGAGGCCGTGCGCCGCCGCCCGTATTCGGTGATCCTGTTCGACGAGGTGGAGAAGGCGCATCCGGAGGTCTTCGACGTCTTGCTGCAGGTGCTCGACGACGGCCGGCTCACGGATGGCCAGGGCCGCACCGTGGATTTCCGCAACACGATCCTGGTGCTGACCTCGAACCTCGGTTCGGCGTTCCTGATCGACCCGGCGCTCAGCCGGGACGCGAAGGAGGAGGCCGTGCAGGCGCTCGTGCGTCAGACGTTCAAGCCCGAGTTCGTCAACCGTCTCGACGACATCGTCGTGTTCGAGTCGCTGACGATGGAAGACCTCGGCCAGATCGTCGGGCTGCTGGTGGACCGGTTGGAGAAGCGGCTGGTCGAGCGCCGGCTCGAGCTGGGGGTGACCCCGGATGCCCGCACCTGGCTGGCCGAGCGCGGCTACGACCCGATCTACGGCGCGCGCCCGCTGCGGCGGTTGATGCAGACCGAGATCGACGACAAGCTGGCGACCGCGATCCTGTCGGGCACCGTGCGGGACGGCGACGCGGTGCGCGTGGACCTGGCGCCGGACGGGGAATCGCTCAGCGTCGCATCCGTCCCGTTGCTGGTGGTGGACCCGGCCGACCTCGACGACGACGCGCTGCTGTAGGGCCGGCTCCCGCCGAGTTTGCGCGTCGAGCGGAATTGGGTGGGAATACGGAGGGGGCGCGCCGCCGTGCCCCTGCCACGGTCAGGGGCTGGCTTAGGCTCGAACCATGCGTGCAACAGTGATTTACGGGGAACGGGACATCCGCCTCGAAGAAGTACCCGATCCGATTCTCTCCACCGGCGGTGACGCCATCGTGCGCGTCGTCGCAGCCTGCGTCTGCGGCTCAGACCTCTGGCCCTACCGCGGCGTCCAGCCCACCGAGGAGCCGAAACGAATCGGCCACGAGTTCGTCGGCATCGTCGAGGAAATCGGCGCCGACGTCAGC
>DATISQ010000083.1:0-4071 GCA_035581905.1 Cryobacterium sp. | reverse complement strand
CTCCTCGGGCGACCGTTTCCAGTTCTCGGTGGAGAACGCGTAGACGCTCAGGTGTTTCACGCCGATCTGGATAGCCCCGGCGACGACGTCGAGGAGAGCGGCCTCCCCGGCCTTGTGGCCTTCCACCCGCGGCAGCCCGCGCGCATTCGCCCACCGGCCGTTGCCGTCCATGACGACCGCCACGTGCTCGGGGACCGCCTTCGCCGGCAGAGCGGGCGGATACAGGCCGGTCCAGTCCAGGGGCTGGAACGGCACCGCGTCCTTGTGGGTCAGGGGCTTCTGGCCGAACGGATTGAGGCTGAACGGGGCAGGGGTCATCGGCTCACGTGTTCCAACGATCGGAGGCCGCGTCCGAGATGCCACTGCGTGTAGGCGGCGACGACACCGGTGGCCTGGGCTCTGGTCTGGGGCGGGGTGGACTTGGTGTGCTCCCAGTCTCCGGTCAGGAGGGAGCCGAGCAGGGCGATGGTGGCCGGATCGAGCCGCGGCGAGCCGGGGGCTGCGCAGTCGTCACAGACGATCCCGCCGACCTGCACGACCATCGCGGAGTGGTCCCCCCGGGCTCCGCACCGCGCGCAATCCTGGAAGCTGGGTGCCCAACCGGCCATCGACAGCGCTCGCAGGAGATAGGAGTCCAGCGTCAGGCCGGCGCCGTGCTCACGGCGGGAGAGCGACCGGAGGGCACCCACGAGCAGCAGGTACTGCTGCAGAGACCCCTCGGCCTCGGTGAGCTTGTCGGCGGTTTCGACCATGGCGCTGGCCGCCGTGTAGCTGGGGTAGTCGGCCGTGATCAGGGCGCCGTACGAGGCGATGGACTCTGCCTGCGTGATGATGTCGAGGCTCCGCCCCTCGTAGAGTTGCACGTCGGCGACCATGAACGGTTCGAGCCGGGCCCCGAATTTCGACGCGGTGCGGCGCACCCCCTTGGCGACCGCCCGCACCTTCCCGTGCTGGCGGGTGAGCATGGTGACGATGCGGTCGGCTTCGCCCAGCTTCTGGGTGCGCAGCACGACGACGTCATCACGGTAGACAGGCACCATAGGATTCTCCCATCCGCCGGGAGTGCGGGACGTCATCCGCGCCGATACCCACCGTTTCAGTGGTTTCATTAGGGGTGCCCTCCACCTCGTTCTTCATCCCGCTCTGGCTCGACCTCACGGCCGTCGCCATCGGAGCGGTTCAGGGTGCCATGTTCGCCGGGCGTTTCACCGACCGCCGCTTCGACCTGCTCGGGATCGCTCTGATCGGCGTCACCGTGGGGCTCGGCGGCGGGCTGCTCCGCGACATCCTGTTGGGCGGCGTTCCCGCCGCGCTGCAGAGCAACTGGTACCTGCCGGTGTGCGCGGGGGCGGCCCTGCTCGGCATGCTGCTGCAGAGCCTGTTCGACCGGCTCGGCCCGTTCATCATCGCGCTCGACGCGGTGACGATCGGTCTGTTCGGCGCCCTCGGGACCAGCAAGGCGCTTGCCGCCGGCCTGCCGGAGATCCCCGCCCTGTTCGTGGGGGTCATCACGGCGGTGGGCGGATCCGCCCTGCGGGACATGATGCTGAACGTGCCGATCGCCGTGATGCACGTCGGCTCCTTCTACGCGGTTGCGGCCGGGGTCGGCAGCGGCCTGCTCGTGGTGCTCTTCATGCTGCAGGTGCCGATCACCATCGCCGGGATCAGCTGCGTCGTGGTGACGACCGTCATCCGGGTCCTCGCCGCGCGGTACGGCTGGAGCCTGCCCCAGCAGCGCGCGATCGGCAGCTGGCCCCGGTGGCAGCGCGACAATTTCGTGACCCTCCGGAGGCGCCGGGGACGCGGGGCCTGAGGCCCCCGGCTACCCGAAACTGGTCCACAAACGATGGATTCTGCTCTCGCCTTTCGCTGCGTCCCGGGTAAAACTAATGAGAAGAACTCACGCTAGTTTGGAGGATCCTCATGAACATGCTGAAGGGCAACGTGCCCGATTCGATGCCGGATTTGATGCCGGTCCTGTCCCGAGGCAAGCACCGAAACCCGCGTTCCGGCGCCTGTTTCATGGAGTTCGCCTCCTATCTCGCCGGTGAGGCGTGGAGCGACCATCCGGCTTGCACGCATCCGCTGCTCGCCTCCCTGGCCCGAATGGTGAACGACTGCACGTCGGACACCGCCCGGGCCCGGCTGGTACCGCTGATCCCGTCGGTGATCGGCCTGCGCGGGGACAACGGCCGGGTGCGCCTGCTGATCGCGCTGCGCGCGGCCACGTCGGCCCTCCCGGTCACCAGTGCCGACCATCAGCGGGCCCTCGCGGTGGGCATCCTCAACTGCGAACGGCATCTGACCGAGGCCGACGGGTCGATTTCCGACGACCTCGCCGGGCGCATCCGCACGTCGTTCGACGCGGCACCGGAGACCGAACGGTGGGCACGGGAGTTCATCGCCTCAATGGGGTCCTGGTCACGGAGCAAGTTCACGGACCGCACCGCGGAGACCATCATCCGGGTGTCCGTGCAGGGCATCGCGGAAGCGTGTGTTCCCGACCCGGATGGCGAGCTTTACGAACTCCTCGCCGGCGCGATCGACGACTGTACGACGGTGCTGGCCCCGGCGGCCGAGGCCCGACCGGCCATGCCGACCGCGGAGCCGATGCACGTCGCACCGGCGCACCGGGCGAAGGCGGAGCACACGGCGCGACGCTGATACCGGCACGAGCGACGACTCAGGAATCGCCGTTCCGGCCGAGAGTCTCCCCCAGAGGGACGACACCCGGCCGGGACGGCGATTCTCACTTCACGTGAGGCTCTCAGCTCAGGCGGTCGCGTCCGCCAGGAACCGATACCCGGCCTCGGCGCGGATGCCGCGGTTGACCGCCGACACCACCGATTTGAGCGAGGCGGTCGAGATGTCCGCGTCGATGCCGACGCCCCAGAACCGCTTGCCGTTGACGTCGAGTTCGACGTAGGCCGCGGCGAGTGCGTCGCCGCCGGCCGACATGGCGTGCTCGACGTAGTCGTAAAGGGTGATCGCGATGCCGCGATCGGCCATCACGCCGAGGAACGCGGCGATCGGGCCGTTACCCGAAGCGACCGCGCTCGACACGCTCGTGTCGTCGCGCAGGTCGACGGACAGCTCGACCGAACCGGAGAGGTCGCTCGAGGTGCGCGTGGCGTGCAACTCGAACCGACCCCACTTGGCGTCGGGCGTGGTGTGGCTGGCCGGCAGGTACTCGTCGTTGAAGATGGCCCAGATCTGCTCGCTAGTGACCTCGCCGCCCTCCTGGTCCGTCTTGGACTGCACGACGCCGGAGAATTCGATCTGCAGTTTGCGCGGCAGGTCCAGGGCGTGGTCGGTCTTCAGCAGGTAGGCCACGCCGCCCTTGCCGGACTGGGAGTTGACCCGGATGACGGCTTCGTAGCTGCGGCCGAGGTCTTTCGGGTCGATCGGCAGGTACGGGACGGCCCAGAGCAGGTCGTCGACGCCGCAACCCTGGTTCGCGGCATCCGCGGCCATGGCCTCGAAGCCCTTCTTGATGGCGTCCTGGTGGGATCCGCTGAACGCGGTGAAGACCAGGTCACCGGCCCAGGGGCTGCGCTCGGGTACCGGCAGCTGGTTGCAGTACTCGGCGGTGCGCTTGACCTCGTCGATGTTGCTGAAGTCGATCTGCGGGTCGATGCCCTGCGTGAACAGGTTGACGCCCAGTGCCACCAGGTCGACGTTGCCGGTGCGCTCCCCGTTACCGAACAGGCAGCCCTCGATGCGGTCGGCGCCAGCCAGGTAGCCGAGTTCCGCCGCCGCGATGGCGGTGCCGCGGTCGTTGTGCGGGTGCAGGGAGATCAGCACGTTCTCGCGGTGGGCGAGGTGGCGGGACATCCACTCGATGGAGTCGGCGTACACGTTGGGGGTGGCCATCTCGACCGTCGCGGGCAGGTTGATGATGACCTTGCGCTCCGGCGTCGGCTCGAGGATCTCGAGGACCTGGTTGCAGACATCGACGGCGAATTCGAGCTCGGTGCCGGTGTAACTTTCCGGGGAGTACTCGTAGTACACCGTGGTGCCGGGGACGGTCGCCTCGGCGGCGCGGCAGAGACGCGCCCCGGCCAGCGCGAT
>DATISQ010000082.1:0-2925 GCA_035581905.1 Cryobacterium sp. | reverse complement strand
TTGCTTCCAAAATGATTCCAATCCGTCGTGGACGATGCGCACATCATCCGGAGTTCCAAATACTTCAAAGCGAAACATGTGGGGCACCTTGCACTTCTGGGCGATGATGTCCCCGGCGAGGCAGTAGCCCGTGCCGAAATTCGTGTTGCCCGCGCCGATCACGCCGCGGATGAGCGCGCGGTTCTGCTCGTCGTTCAGGAACTTGATGACCTGCTTGGGCACCGCTCCCTTGTTGTCGCCGCCGCCATACGTCGGCACGACCAGAACGTAGGGCTCGCTGACCTGGAGCGGCTCATCGCGCGCGTAGATCGGGATGCGAGCGGCCGGGCGGCCCAACTTCTCAATGAAGCGGTGCGTGTTGCCCGAGGTGCTGGAGAAATAAACGATATCGGCCATGGAACACCCCCTGGTGTTGAGAAATCAGCACGCCGAACGACGCGGACTTTGATCGATGCAGGCTTGTGCGGCGCCGCCCCGGCGCCGCGGTGCTACGCCAGGCGCTGCGCGAGTTCGTTGATCTTGTCGGGGCGGAAGCCCGACCAGTGGTCCTCGTCGGTGATGACGACGGGTGCCTGCAGGTAGCCCAGGGCCTTGACTGCTTCCAGGGCGTTCTCGTCGACCGAAAGGTCGAGGATTTCGTACTCGATGCCCTTGTTGTCGAGAGCGCGGTACGTCGCAGTGCACTGCACGCAGGAGGGCTTGGTGTAGACCGTGATTGCCATGGCGGGGCCTTTCTCGTCGTTCAGGAATCAGTATCAAACGCAGTTCAAACATCAGTGCTTAAAATCGGTTTCATGTGAAATCTGAACTTCAAGACGTGCTTGTTATGTTGAAGTTCAATACTACATCTAGTGATACCCAAAGGGAACGGCCACTACATGCAGTAGTTACCAGTATGTAGTTATCCACCGACATTCCACCGGTTGTACACAGCCCCACGGATGCGAGTGGAGCCGAATCACGCGGCATGCGGCCGAGTTATCCACAGCTGGTGCCGGCGCGGAACTCGCGCCTGTGGAAACCCTGTCGGCGTGTCGCGGCACGTCACCTCGGGTGCGCGTGCCCCCTTCGGGGCTGCCGGCGCCAGTCCGACGCTCGCGGCACGGCGGCCCGCGGCGCACCCTGTGGAAGCCGGCGCACGTTAGAACGTGCGCCTCCTTCTCTAGGGTGCGCCGGGACATCCGTCAGGCCCGGGGTACCCCGTGCTCGGTCAGGAACCTGTTGAAGCGTTCCGGCGAGAACGCGATCGCCCAATCCCAGCGGTCGAAGCTGTCTGAGTGATAGCGCAGGGCATCCTCTCGGCGCTTCTCCTCCCAGACGACCTCGCCCGGATCCCGGTCGCCCAGAACCGCGCCGCGGGTGTACTTGAGTTTGCCGTCGAACTCCCCGATCTTGCGGATGCGGCGCCAGTAGAAGTCCACCCAGTAGTCCCGCCCGTCCACATCGGGAAAACAGACCTGCAGCTCGGGCACCTCGAAGCCGAGCTGGAACATCCGCACGCGGCTGAGGGACTCGCCGCCGTTCGCCGACAGCCCGTTCCCGAAGGCGATGGCCCGCTCGGCCAGCCGCGCGCCGGCCCGCGGTCTCACCGCCACGAGCTCGGCGAACAGGTCTTCCTTGGTGAGGGCCCGACGACCCCGGATGCCGCGGCGCGCCTCAGCCGCGACCCGCTCCTGCTCGACCCGTAGCGCATGGTCGATCATGGTGACGCCCACGAGAAAGCTCGTGCCCGCCGCGACATCGACGAGGGTGCGCGCGAGGGAGGTCACCGCGACCCCGCCCCGGAGCACCGGTTCCGGGGCCGGAACCCCGCGGTGGCTGGTGGTGAACCGGGCGGTGCTGCCGCCGGAGGCGTGCGGATCGATCACGTGGACCGCGCGCGGCCAGGCACCGATGAGCGGCAGCCCGTGCAGCACCGCGGCAGAGTAATGCGACAGCACGAGCGGCCGGCCCGCGACCGCGACCGTCGAGAGCACGAACAGGCGGTAGCGCAGATCGGGGTTAGCCGTGCGCCACACCTCGCCCGGAACGTAAATGCCGCGACGCGTGCGCACGAGTTCACCCCGGCGGATCAGGGAGTCCACAGCGTGCGAGTTGAGGCCGCACTCCCGGAGCGCGGCATAGGAGATGAGCCCATCGAGGCGGGCGCTGACACTGTCCAGGAGTTCAGTCATGCCTCACCCTGCGGGCGGCTGGCATGTCTGAGCCGACATGACGGGCATCCGTGGACAAGCCGGGGGGACCCTCCCCTGGGGACGACAGGATGCCGCGGTCCCCCGCCCCGCCGGCGTGCCGGCCCCGGCCTGCCGCCCGCACCGGCCCGCGGTAGCCCGACTGCTCGCGGCGCACCCTGTGGAAGCGGGCGCACGTTAGAGCGTGCGCCTCCTTCTATGAGGTGCGCCGCGCGCACAGGCCCGGCTCGGCGCAGAGTAGACGCAGACGCGAGGCCGACGGATGCGGCGTGGCCGCATCCGTTGGCCGGCGACGGCCGGTCGCGGGCACGCGAAAGGGCCGGCCCCCTGCGGAGCCGACCCTGTGCGTTGAAGTGCTGTGCTGCTGAGGTGCTGTGATGCAGGTGTGCTGCCGGGTGGTTACTCGGTCAGCGGGGCGAGGTTCGGGTCGTTCGCGTATGCCTCGGCCGCGTTGTCCTTGGTCACGATGACCGGGGGCAGCAGGTAGGCCGGGACGACGATCTTGCCGTTGTCGTAGGACTCGGTGTCGTTGACCTCGGGGGTGTCGCCCTTCTGGAGAACGTTGACCATGTCGATGGCCTGGTCAACGAGCACGCGGGTGTCCTTGTTGATGGTGGAGTACTGCTCACCGGCCATGATCGACTTGACCGACTCGACCTCGGAGTCCTGACCGGTGACGATCGGGATGTCCTTACCGGCGGCCTTCACCGAGGTGATGATCGCACGGGCGAGG
>DATISQ010000081.1:0-5143 GCA_035581905.1 Cryobacterium sp. | reverse complement strand
TCGCCGATATCGAAGGTCGTGCCGATGACGGGAACGGATGCCTGCGGTGCTTCGAGCGTGCCGTTGAGCAGGCCGAGGCGGTCATCGGCGTTGCCCTGATTGAAGATCACCACGCCGGCGGCGCCCGCCGCGATCGCGTTTTCGGCCTTGACCTGGAAGGTGCAGGTGCCGCGCTGGATCAGCGCGACGTTCCCGGGTGTGAAGCCCGCGAAGTCCGCGGCTTCGCAGCCGCTGGTCGAGGCTCGGTCGCCGACCAGGTTGATGTCGACCGCCTGTACCGGCGCGGTGACCGACCCGGCGCCGGAATAGCTCATCGTTGCGAAGTCGGTGCCGCTGGCGTAGATCAAGGGATCAGGTGTGAGCTGCTCGAAGGACTCCGCGTTCATGACGAACTGTTCGTAGGAGTAGTGCTGCCGGGTCGGCGTGTAGCCCGCGGCCGTGAGCCGGTTTTCGACGTACACGGCGGAGGCCTCGTACCCGGGAGTTCCGGATGCCCGGGTGCCCCCGTTGGCATCCGCGATGGCCTGGAGCGCCAGCAGGTGTTCGGTGATCCCGGTTGCAGTGACGGCTTCGCGCAGCGCGCTGGTGTCCGTGCCGTTGTCGGCGTGGGCGGGTAACCCGACGCTGACGGATAGGGCCACGGCTGTGCCGATGGCGGCGAGACGAATGTTCCGATTCTGTTTCATGAGGGTCCCCCAGATTGGATCGAACGTGGGCCGGTCGTCGTTGAGCGGCCCTGCGGCGACGTTAGCGGATCCCCCGGTCACGCGGCAAGGGCGAGTTCTCGGTCCCTCTCAGGCACACGGTTTAGGCTGTGGGACGTGAACGACATCCTCAGCTGGATCCTCGAGACCGTTGCCAGCGTGGACCCGGTGCTGCGCACCTTCCTGGCCGGATTCGGCATCCTGCTGGAGACATCCGTTCTCGTCGGCCTGATCGTTCCGGGCGATTCCATCGTGATCGTGGCGAGCATGGGAGTGAGCAACGCGGCCGAGTTCCTGGGGCTCGTCGCCGCGGTGATCGTCGGGGCCCTGATCGGGGAGAGCATCGGCTTCGCCCTGGGCCGCCACTTCGGGCCGTGGATCCGGATGAGCCGCCTCGGCCGCCTCCTCGGGGAGCGCAACTGGGCGCGGGCCGAGATCTATCTGGCCCGGCGCGGCGGCATCGCCGTGTTCCTGTCCCGGTTCCTGCCCGTGCTGCATTCGCTGATCCCGTTGACCGTGGGGATGAGCCCGATGCCGTACCGCACCTTCATGAAGTGGACCGTGCCGGCCTGCGTGATCTGGGCGTTCGCCTACGTCTCGATCGGGTCCGCCGCCGCCGAGGGCTATCGTGAGCTCTCCGACCGGCTCCACTTCGCCGGCTACCTCTTCGTCGGGGCGATCGCGTTCTTCGTACTGCTCGTGTTCCTGGTCAAACGCTGGCTGCAGCGGCGCGAGGCGCGGCACATGGAACAGCCGGAGCATCCGGTTCGCTGACGACCGCTGACCGACGACCGACGACCGACGACCGACCGCTGAGGTTGGGCGGCCTCGTTCAGCGGGTCGGGCCGGGCACGATGACCCTCGCGGTGATCAGGTCGTCGGGCACGGGCGTGTGCGAGATGAGCAGCACCGCGCGGCCGTCCTCCTGTGCCGTGGCCAGGATGTCCCGCACGAGCCGCTCGCCCTGAGCCTCGTCGACGTTGGCGGTGGGTTCGTCGACGATGAGCACCGGAAAGTCCGCCAGCAGGGCGCGCGCCAGCGCGATGCGCTGCGCCTGCCCGCCGGAGACCAGGGCACCCCGCTCACCGACCCGGGCGTCGAGGCCGCCGCGCTGGGCGGCCCACTCCCCCAGTCCGACCCGCTCGAGCACGGCGAGCAGGTCGTGATCGGTGGCTTCCTCGCGCGCGAAGAGCAGATTCTGACGGATGCTGTCGTCGAAGAGCCAGGGACGCTGCTCGCACAGCCCCACCAGGCTGCGTACCTCGGCCGGCGCCAGCGTGCGCGCCTCGACGCCGTCGAGCCGGTAGGAGCCGGTGTAGTCGAGGAAGCGCACCAGAGTCTGGGCCAGCGTGGTCTTGCCGGCGCCGCTCGGACCGGCCAGGTGCACGCGGTCCCCCGGCGCCAGGCGCAGGGTCACGCCGGAGACCGCCGGGGCGGAGGCACCCGGCCAGCAGGCGCCGACGTCGGTGAGCTCGAGCACCGGTCGGGCGCTGACCGTGGTCGTCACGACCGCCCCGGCCTCGGCCTGATCCGTCGGAATCTCAACCGGGACCACGGTCGGCACGGCCGACGCCACCCGCGCGGCGCTGGAGCGCACCTGGCGCCAGACGCCGAGCGCGAGCGGGATCATGCCGAACACCTCGAACACCGCCATGGGCACGAGCACCACCACGGCGAAGCCCGGTCCACTGATGCCGGCCGGCCCGGACAGGGCCGGGATGCCGACCCAGAGCGCGCCGACCGTCGCCAAACCGGCGAACAACGACAGCACGGCGCCCTGAACACCCACCCCCAGTGACCGGCGCAGCGAGGCCCGGCGCAGGCGGTCATCGGCTGCGGCGAGGGTGGCCAGCCGGGCGTCGAGGGCACCGAACGCAGTCAGCACGTCAAGGTTCTCCACCACCTCGAGCACCTCGCCGGTGAGGGAACCGCGCAGTGGTGCCAGCCGGCGCTCCGACCGGGCGGACAGCAGGCTGGAGGCAAGGGCGGCAAGGAGCCCGCCGGCGAGGAGCGACAGCGCCAGCGTGATGCCCGCAGCCGGGAGCACCAGCCAGACCCCGAACACGCTCACGATCGCGAGGATCCCCGCCGTGGCCAAAGGCTGAACGACCCGCAGCGGGAAGTCCTGCAGATCGTCGACGTCACGCACCAGACGGCTGAGCAGGTCACCGCGGCTCGTGCCCGAGAGGCCGGCCGGAGCGAGCGGCAGAATGCGGGCGAACACGCCCAGGCGCAGGTCCGCCAGCTGGCGGAACGCGGCGTCGTGGCTGGCCAGTCGTTCGAGGTAGCGGAACGCGGATCGGCCGAGGGCGAAAGCGCGCACGCCGACGACCGCCATCGAGAGGAACATGATCGGCGGTTGCTCGGCGGCACGGGTGATCAGCCACGCCGACGACGCGAGCAGGGCCACCGCGAAGAACGCGCTCAGCACGCCGGCGGCGAGGCCGGGGGCGAACCGGGGGGCCCTCGGCTGGGCCAGGCGCAGCACGGCACGCACCTCGGCCGCGTCGGTCGGTTCCGTGTTCGTGCTCGTGCTCGTGCTCGTACTCGTGCTCGTGCTCGTGCTCGTGCGGAAATCAGACATGGGCCACCTCGTTCAGGGCAACGATCTGGTCGGCGGCGTCCCGCAGCGCGGGCCGGTGGCTGACCACGATCACGATCCGCCCCGAGGTGGTCAGCCGCCGCAGCCCGGCGACGAGGGCGGCCTCCGCCGCCTCGTCCAGCGCCGAACTGGGCTCGTCGAGAACCACCACGGCGCAGTCGTGGGTCTCGGCGCGGTAGATGGCGCGTGCGGCGGCCACCCGCTGGGCCTGCCCGCCGGAGAGGCCCTCGCCGGCGACACCGAGCACGGTGGCCGGGTCGAGATCGCCGGCTCCGGCGCTCTCCAGCGACCGCCTCACTGTGCCCGGGTCGACGGATGCGTCCCCGAGCGCGAGATTGTCGGCGATCGTTCCCTGGAACAGTCCCGGCCGTTGCCCGGCCCAGGCCAACCACGGGCGGGGTGTGCCCGTGGCCTGCTCCGCACCATCCAGCAGGATCCGCCCGTCGAACGGGACGAATCCCTGCAGGGCCGCCACCAGCGTGGATTTTCCGGCACCGCTCGGACCCACGACCACGGTGAGTTCACCGGGGCGGAAGACCGCGCTGAAATCGTGCACGGGAGCATCCGTGCCGCGCCGGATGGTGACGCTCTCGAACCGGAGCACGCCGGCGTCCGCCGGGCCACGGCCGGTGCGCTCGGCAGCCGACGTCGCCGCGGTTCGGGGTTCCGCGGGCGCCGCTCCGGCGTCGTCGAGAATGGCGAAGACCTCCTCGGCGGCAGCGAGGCCGTCGGCCGCGGCGTGGAACTGGGCGCCGACCTGCCGTACCGGCAGGAAAGCCTCCGGAGCCAGCAGCAGCACGAAGAGGCCGACGCCGAGCGCGAGGCTGCCGTCGACGAGGCGCAGACCGACGGAAACGGCCACGACGGCCACCGACAGGCTGGCCGCCAGTTCGAGCACGAAACCGCTGAGGAAGGAAACTCGCAGCACCTTCATGGTTCGCGCGCGGTAATCCTCCGTGATGGTGCGCACCCGGGTGAACTGGCGATTCTCCCGGCCGTAGATCTTGAGGGTGCCGAGCCCGCCGACGAGGTCGAGGAATCCCGACGACAGACTCTGCAGGGACTCCCACTGCTTGCGCTGCACGGCCTGGGTGGCCTGGCCGATCAGCACCATGAAGATGGGGATGAGCGGCAGCACCACGATGACCGTGATGCCGCTCGGCAGGTCCTGCCAGAGCATCACGAGAATGAGCAGTGGTGTGCTGATCGCGGCCAGCAAGAGCTGGGGCAGGTAGCGGGCGAAGTAGTTGTCGAGCGCGTCGAGACCCTGGGTGACCAGGGTGGAGACACCGGCGCTGGCCCGGCCGCTCAGCCAGTCCGGGCCGCGCTCGGCGACCCGGTCCAGCACCTGGCGGCGCAGCTGGCTCTTGACCTGGGCTGCCCCGCGGGTGGCGGCCACTTCGAGCAGCCAGACCAGGGCGGCCCGCACCACGATCACTCCGGCAAGGGCTGCGGTGGTGGAGGCCAGCGACGCCTGCGACGCCCCCGACACGGCGAGGGTGATGGCCTGGCTCAGCAGCCAGGAGAACGCGATGACTGTGACCGTCTGCGCCAGTCCGAGCAGGGCACCCACCGACAGGAACCACCGGGCGGCGGTCGCATAGCGGAGAAGCCGTGGATCGAAGGGGCGCATCTGGTTCAGTGTACGGCTGACTCGACGTCGGCCGAGACCGTCTTACGACTGAGGCGCTTGCGGAGCACCCAGTAGGTCCAGCCCTGGTAGAGGAAGATGACCGGCATGGCGAACAGGGCGGTCCAGCTCATCACCTGCAGCGTGTACGGCGAGGAGGAGGCGTTCTCGATGTTCAGGCTGTTCGCCGCGTCATTGCTCGCCGGC